>CAVHAH010000100.1:413-7633 GCA_963633785.1 bacterium | reverse complement strand
CGCTGGTGGTTTGTGCGCATGAGCGTCCCGCGATGGTATTGCTTGACATTATGCTCCCCGGAATTGACGGTATGGAAGTTTGCCGTCGTCTGAAGAGCGCTCCGACAACCGCAGATATTCCGATTATTATGCTGACGGCAAAGGGCGACGAAGTGGATAAGATTCTGGGTCTTGAGCTTGGCGCGGACGACTACATTACTAAGCCTTTCTCCGTTCGCGAGCTGATTGCGCGTGTAAAAGCACTTTTGCGCCGCGCTGCACCGCAGAATGAAGAAGAAGGAATTCTGCATGTCGGCGGTTTGACGATTGACGTCGGCAATTATGAAGCATACCGCAATGGCGAAAAGCTTTCGCTGACCCTGAAAGAATTCGAACTCCTCAAGCTGCTCGTTCTCAGCCGCGGCAAGGTTTTGACGCGTGACTTCCTGCTGGATCGCATTTGGGGTTATGAATTCTACGGCGAAACCCGCACGGTTGACGTTCATATTCGTCATATTCGTCAGAAATTGGGCGATGATTCGCATTATATCGAAACCATTCGCGGCGTTGGCTACAAATTCAATGATCGGCAGGACAATCATTTATGAGATTTAGGGTTGCGATTCCCGCAGCCCTGATCATTTTTGTTTTGCTTATTCTGCTGACCGTTTCCTGTGGATCGAATATGGCGGAGGTTTCCAACACGAGTCTTTCCGAGGAACTGGAAAATGTTTGCCTGATTTTGGGAACGACTACGGAAAATGCGGACACTTCGTCCCGCATTGAAACCTTGACTTCTTATTCCCTCCCCACGGGCGTTTCCTGGGGGCTGTTTGATTCCGACAAAAACCTGATTCAAGCCTCCGATCGGCTGGTGGACGGAAAATTTCATTCTTTCGCATATAAAATGAAAGTAAGAATGTCCGAACACGCCAATGCCGATGGAAAAGCATCTATTTGCGCCGCTTATCAATATGAAGACGGCGCATTTTTAACACTCTCCGCAGAAAAAGCAACATCAATGTCAGCGCTGTGCGACAGTCATGGACTGATTGGTATTCTGGTACTTATTGTAATTGCCGCAATCGTTCTGTTTGTTATTTTGAGAATCAACGATGCGGAAGCGCAGCTGGTCAACCGTTCGATGCATGCGCTCGATGACTTTGCAGACGGAAATTTCGATGCGCGAATTGCGCCCATAAAGGGAAGCAATGCCGCCGTGGTGGAGTACAACGCAATCATCGATCGCATCCAAAGCCGTGTGTTCCAGCAGCGCAGTCACAACCACGCACTGAGCGTCGTAATGTCGCAAATGCAAAACGGCATTATCGCCGTGAATCAGGATCTTGAAGTGATTCTGGTAACCGCAGTGGCAAAAAAGCTGCTCGGCATCGTCGGTAACCCGGAAGGCTTACCCATCAACGAAGCCAGCAAGGATGTTCGGTTGGATGATGTATTCACGGAAGCAATGAATCAGCCCGGCGTATACACCAACGAAGTAGCCGCCCGCACCACAATGGGACGAGGACATCGGCCGTTGCGCCTCTATGTCTCCCCCATGCGTAATGACGGACGCGTGGTAGGTGCGCTGGCAATGGTCGAGGATATCACGGAGCTGCGCCGTTTGGAGCAGGTTCGCACAGACTTTGCGGCGAATGTTTCGCATGAATTGAAGACGCCACTGACCTCGATTCGCGGTTTCGTGGAAACTTTGGAAGCAGGCGCAATCGACAATCCTCCGATGGCGCATAAATTCCTGCGCATCATCATGATGGAAACCGAACGCCTGACGCGCTTGATTAACGACATTCTGTCCATCAGCAAGTTGGAATCCGGTGATAACGAAGTCGCAATCGAACGCATTCGCTTAGACAAGGTCGCTTACGACGTTTGCGACATGCTTTCGATTCACGCAGGTGAAAAGCAAGTGGAAATTCATTCGCATCTGAATGAAAAGCCCGTTTTCATCATGGGCAATCCGGATCGCGTGGAACAGATGCTGATTAACCTGGTCGAGAATGCCATCAAGTACAACAATCCGGGCGGATCGGTTACCGTGCAGGTTTTTGCAAACGAAAAAGAGGCAAATGTCACCATTTCGGATACCGGTATCGGTATTGCAGAGGAAAATCTCCCGCGCCTGTTCGAGCGTTTCTATCGCGTGGATAAGGGACGTTCCCGTCAAATGGGCGGCACAGGTTTGGGTCTCGCCATCGTGAAGCATATCATTCGCTCGATGAACGGCGAAATCGAAGTGCATTCAAAACTCGGCGAAGGCACCGAATTCCTGATTACGATTCCTCTTGCACCCAAGCAATCCCCCGACAAGGATACGATTTTTGACGATTAAGGAGTGTGTCAAATGAAGTATCGTGATTTTCCTGCGGCCAATCGCAAGGTCAGCACTTTGGGAATGGGCTGCATGCGTATGCCTACCACTAACGAAGAAGGTCATCCGATTGATCGTCCTGCGGCCATTGCGCTGATTCGCCATTTGATTGACGGCGGTGTGAGTTATGTGGACACGGCCTATCCGTATCATGACGGAGCAAGCGAAGGCCTCGTCGGTGAAGCGTTGAAAGACGGCTATCGTGAGCGCGTGACACTCGCCACCAAGTTGCCCTCATGGTTGATTGAAAAGCATGAGGACATGGAAAAGTACTTGGATACGCAGTTGGAACGCCTCGGTGTTGAATACATCGATGTGTATTTGGCGCATGCGTTGGATGCCGAGCGATTCGAGAAGCTCTGCAATCTCGGTTTGTTTGAATTCATGGATTCCATGGTGAAGAAGGGAAAAATTCGCTATCCCGGTTTTTCCTTCCATGATGAAGCGGATGTATTCAAGAAAATCGTTGACAGCTATGATTGGAAAGTTGCGCAGGTGCAGATGAATCTGTTGGATGAATTCCATCAGGCGACCATGGACGGCGTGCGCTATGCCGCAGACAAGGGCATTCGCATTGTGGTTATGGAACCCGTGCGCGGCGGCTCTTTGGTTAAAACGGTTCCCGATGAGATTCACGCTTTGTATGAATCTGCGGTTCCCGGGCGTTCTGCGGCGGAATGGGCTTTCCGTTGGCTGATTGACAAGCCCGAATTTATGACCATTCTTTCGGGAATGTCGGATTTGAACCAGGCCGACGATAATCTGCGCATCTTTGATTCGGCAGATGTCGGATGTCTGTCCGAAGCGGAAAAGGAAACGCTTGAAAAAGTACGTAAAGCCTATGAAGCACGCATTCGCGTGGGCTGCACGGGTTGCGAGTATTGTATGCCGTGTCCGCAGGGCATTCAGATTCCGAAAATCTTCAGAAGCTATGATACCGCTTCCATGTTTGGTGATTTTACGAATTTCAAACGCCAATACAATGAAATGGAAGTTCATGCGGATTCCTGTGTAGGTTGTGAATCCTGCGTATCCGCCTGCCCGCAGCACTTTAAGACTCCCATTCCGGAAATGCTGCAGAAAATTCACACGGAGAATTTTGCAAGATAAGAGGTATAAACCATGAGATTGGGTGCATTGGAAGCCGGCGGAACCAAAATGGTTTGCGGAATCGGCGATGAATTGGGGCATATCGAGAAGCGTGAAAGCTTTCCGACCCGAACGCCCGAAGAAACGATGCCGGATATCATCAATTTCTTTTCGGGAGAACATATTGAAGCGCTGGGCATCGGAAGTTTCGGACCTTTGAGTCTTGATCCCTCTGCCGCCGATTACGGTTCGATTACCACAACGCCGAAGCCCGGTTGGCATAATTATCCGCTGCGAAATGTGCTTTTGAAGGCGTTGAATGTTCCGATTGGCATCGATACCGATGTGAATGCCGCCGCTCTCGGCGAAGCTGTTTACGGCGCAGGCAAAGGGCTCGACAGTCTGGTTTATTACACCGTCGGAACGGGTATCGGCGGCGGCGCAGTGGTTGACGGACACCTTCTGCACGGTCTGGTACATCCCGAAATGGGACATATTCTCCTAAGACCCGATCATCGTGATCCGTCGCCGAAGGGCTTTTGTCCGTATCACGAAAGCTGTTTGGAAGGTCTTGCCAACGGTCCTGCGATTGAAAAACGCTGGGGCATTTCCGCAAAGAACCTTCCGGAGGATCATGTGGCATGGTCGATTGAGGCGGAATATCTTGCGCAGATGTGTGCCAACACCATCGTGGATGTGTGCCAACACCATCGTAATGCTTTCGCCGAAGAAGATTGTGCTGGGCGGCGGTGTTATGCATCAGGCGCACCTCTTCCCCCGCATTCGCAAACGCACGCTTGAATTGCTCAACAGCTACGTTGCAAACAAAGCCATTACGGAGGATATCGATAATTACATTGTCCCGCCGATGCTGGGTGATAATGCCGGCGCAGTCGGTTCGCTTCTCTTAGCGGCCTATGCGATTCAAAAATAAGCAACAGACCTCTGCGGCACATGCTGCGGAGGTTTATGTATGTTAGGAGGAGAGCCATTTTGGCGACATCGAAAAAGGGAAATTCATTCCCGTGGCCTTTTGCCGCAACAAAGGTCGGAACCAATAACGATACGACTTTGCTGAAATTGATTGCCATGTTGACCATGCTCATAGACCATGCGGGAAAAATGTTGTTCCCGCAGTATCCGATTATGCGCATAATCGGCAGAATCGCTTTCCCGATTTACGCCTATTGCATTGCGGTCGGCTGTGTTTATACGCATGATATTCTGAAATATCTCAAGCGTGTGGTGCTTATGGCGCTCATTTCGCAGCCGATTTATGCGGTGGCTCTCGCGCATACAAACAATGCGATGTATACCTATTCCTTTGCGGAGCATCCCGTGAAAGCCGCCATTCAATTCTATGTACAAAGCTGGTCGCATCCGAGCATATTGTTCACGCTTGCTCTGGGAATTTTGCTGATATGGGCACTTCGTGAGCGGCAGGTTCTGCTGTTTTTCGCAATGGGACTGTTTTGCTATTGGATTCAGGACAAGGTCGACTACGGATATCGCGGATTGCTGCTGATTCTCCTGTTTTACATCAGCTGTCCGAAATGGTATATTGCACTGCCGATTATGGGTGCCTATTTGTTCTGGTGGGGGCAGTTGGGAAGCAGTTACACTTTATTCGGCATGACCTTCGGCATTCAAATATTTGCCCTGCCGGCGCTGATTCTGATTCTGATTCACACCCACTCTAAAATCAAAATGAACAAATGGATTTTCTATTTCTATTATCCCGCCCATTTGATTTTGATTTATCTGCTGGATCGATTCGTGTTATTTTAATATTTTTCTTGACGTACAAGCGGTTTATTCTGTATAATAGGCATACTTGATGCAAAGGAGGGTATTGAACCTGTATGGATCGGGAAAAGGAATTGCTTAAGCGTGCCGCACAGGGAGATACCTCTGCATTCAACGATTTGCTGAGTGCACACGAGCAAAAGATGTATGCGGTCTGTTTCCGCATGTGTTCAAACGAATATGATGCGCAGGACTGCCTTCAGGAAGCGATGCTGCGTGCATACAAGGCACTCCCGAAATTCAAAGGAGAATCCGCCTTTTCCACTTGGCTGTATCGAATTGCAATGAATACCTGTTTGGATGCACTTCGGCGCAGAAAAGCTCAGGCAAATACATCGCTGGATAGTTTGCTGAGCGAGGGCTGGTCGCCGCAATCCGATTCCGAATCGCCCGATGAACATGTGATTCGCCTGGAACGCAGTCGGATATTGCAAGCCGCCATTGCCGAGCTTCCCGAAGAAATGCGTTCGGCCATCGTGCTTCGCGATATTCAAGAAATGCCCTATGACGAGATCGCGGCGATTCTGAATGTGAATATCGGAACGGTGAAATCCAGAATCAGCCGCGGTCGCGAAAAATTGCGCAAAATAATTATGACAAATGCGGAACTTTTTGATAAACGCCGCGTCTAAGTAATAAGGAAAATCGGAGAGGAGGGATAATCATGAAATGCTCTGAATTCGAGAGCATGTTGGATGCATTGATTGACGGCGAAGCGAATAAAAAAACAGTGGAAATGATGCAAAAGCACGCCGAAACCTGTGAAAATTGTTCGAAGCAGCTTCAAGCCGCAAAAACCCTTCGAGCCGTTCTTTCTCACATGGATGATTCTTTAACGGTTCCGCTCAAAGCACAGGCATCCTGGCGTCAAGCCGTGTCGGCACAGGCTCGAAAAAATCGACTTGTGCGCTTTTCTCGTATCGCAGGTGCGGCCGCAGCCGTGCTTGTATTGGCGGTTTGCCTTCCGATGATGCTGAAAAGCTCCGATGGGGCAATAAGAACGCGCGATGCGTATGTCGAGGTAGACGGTGTGGATGAAATGAGCTTGCTTGAAGGATCGTATTTTTCCGCTGTCGAACCGAGTGTACAGGCAACCGAGCAGCCGGATGCGATACGCAGTGTGATGGTGGAAGATGCCGATGTTGCTTACGGCTATGCGCTGGATTTGATTGCGGAGTATACCGCAACGTTGGAAAGCGAAACGCAGTCGGAGGGCGAATACGAGTTGGTGATTTCCGTTCCGACCGATAATGCCGAAGCGTTTATTATGGCAATCGATCAGCTGGGTACACCGCTGCAGGACAGCTATCAAAATGAAGCCATCGGCGATATGGTTCGGGTTTCCGTGCGGCTGATTGCCGAATAATTCAAAACACAGGAGGTGTTGAATATGAAAAAAGTGATTGCCGTATTGCTGGCGCTGCTTATTTTCGGGTGCGGTTGCGCCTTTGCCGAGAATACCACTTTGAACGTTTCGGGAACGGGCGTTGTGTCTATGTTGGCCGATCAGGTGATAGTAACGTTGGGAGTAACGGAGACAAACAAAGATGTTTCCGTCGCTCAAAATACGGTAAACGAAAAAATCAACGCCATCTGCGATGCGCTCTTAAAAGCAGGCATTGAAGAAAAGAATATCGGAACCGATCAAATCAATATTTCCGCACAATACTCGGATTCATACCTGACAAGCGAAAGCAAAATCACCGGTTATACCGCATCCAACACCATCTCGATTCACTCAACCGACATAGATCAAGTCGGAACGTATATCGATATTGCGTTTGATGCCGGAGCCAATACACTGGACGATATTCGGTTTTCCGCTTCAAACAGCGAGCAAGCGAAGCTGGATGCCCTGGCGCTGGCCGTGCAAAATGCCAAAACCAAAGCAAACACCATCGCCGAAGCGCTGGGTATGGAAATTGTGAAAATCGTTTATGTGAACGAAACGCAATCC
>CAVHAH010000100.1:0-403 GCA_963633785.1 bacterium | reverse complement strand
CTACTACGATACCGACGGCGCATCATTTGCCAATATGCGCGTTGAAGCGTCTTCTGCAGAAACCGTGATTCGTGCGGCAACGCTGAGTGTACAAGGCTCGGTGGATATTCAATTCGAACTGAGCGAGAAATGAGGATTTATGGAACGGGCAAATATCGAAAGGCTAAATGAGCTGACGGCGCTGTCACGCGTTCGTGCACTGACGCACGAAGAACAAAAAGAACGTGCAGAACGCCGAAAAGCTTATTTGGAAGCATTCAAATCTCGGCTGCGTGTACAGCTCGACAATACCGTTGTGGAATATTCGGACGGTTCACGCAAAACATTCAAAGAGGCCGGAAGCAATCAATCATCGCAAACGGGAGGCAATAACAATGAATGACGAACTGGATCTCATTGTATT
>CAVHAH010000099.1:0-7679 GCA_963633785.1 bacterium | reverse complement strand
GCAAAAGATCAACAATATCCTGCTCTGATTTTTCCACGGCACAACTTAGCATCGCACCGAGCTTTGCCAATTCATTGTCGTATATATTGGCCGATTTCTCAAACAGGCTCTCTTCAAAATCTACAGTTGCATCGGCATAACTGATCGAAATCGGCGACTCCGTCTCTTCAAAATAACGATGTTTAACATCCGAAACCCGCACATAGTCTCTGTCTGCCCACCAGCCGTCCGGATAATCCGAGACGATTCTGTCGCCCTTCAAATAATAAAAGATGCGGACGGAGTCGGTACTGCGGAATAGCTCCGAAGCGGTGCTGTTGTCATCCTTACTCCAAACGAAATCTCGGCTGTCATATTCGCCGTCCGCTCTGCGATACACATAGACGCCGCGCACCTCGCTGTCGTCTGATTCCTTGACGATATACAGCTCTCCCTGATCTCCGTTGTCGTATCGGTAAGTACCGAGCCAGTCCGCCGGGCTTATCGTTTCATCGGTATCGGAAATATCGCTCTGAGCATCGGAATCGCTTCGCACATAGCTGAATGTAGAATTATCCTCAAAGTATTCATAGTTGACGCCGTATTCGACGAAATAAACCGTCAGCGTGAAGGCCGTATCCGTCGGCTTCAGCATGAACGCAACCCGACTGTCCTCGAATCCTCCGCCGACGTATACTTCGTCCGTTACAAACAGATAGCTGTCGGTGCCCACACCTGCAAACAGTTTGGCTTCAAAGCGAAGCGTTTCGAATTCGGTTTTGTAGAGCGGTTGCGCTTTGTCCGCATTCACGAAGCAGGCAGACAGGTTAACTTCGCCGTTCTCATTTACGATGGAAACGCAGCTGGCGGCATCGCCGTCGACCGACCAGGTGCCTTCGAAATCGGCGATGTTATTCATCGCGCCTGTTACGGACGTCGCACTCAAGCCTTCGGCGTTCACATCCACCCACATCGCCGGGCGTGCACAAATCCGGCCGGTGCTGATGTCTTCGCCGGCGCGAGAATCCTTAGCCGTTACAAATGTGCCTGCATCCTGCGTTGCACCCGGCGAACGCATATACCACCATCCTGCAGCCATGCCGTCTGATGTGGTGGCATCGTAGTCGGTAAAAGCACGCTCTTTAAAGACATATTCCGTGAGCGGAGCCTGGGTGAGATTTCGGCCAAACCCAAGATAATCGCCCACTTCTCTTAAGCTCAACGCAAATATCTTATCCTGCGTATCATTGCCGCCGCTGGTATTGTATTCGAGAAAGTGCATACCGTCTACATTGCTCACATTTGTAGTATAAATGGATTGCTGCTGTGAATCGGTAAAGGCTCGGTTGATAAAAACGGTGTTCATCCAGGCGCGCAGATTGCTGCTTTCCCATGTGACATCCCCCATGTGGTCGGAATAGTCCACCTGATCGAGCAGATAACGGCTCAGCAACAGCACCTTGTTGCCGTCACGGTCGAGCACCAGCCATTCAATAGGCGTGAAATCCGTTCCCTCACTCGTTTGCGGATAGGTGCCAAACGTCACATAGCTGCCTACGGTATAGGGCTCATCGGTATATACATATTCGGAATCATCCGTTGAATTCTCTCCAAAGAGCGTACGTGTCAAATTTCTGTTTTCGTCAAAGAAGCTTTCGATTTCGGTGAGCGTCTTCTTACCGGCCTTGCCGTCTGCGGTCAGACCGGTGAGCTGCTGGAAATAAACCACTGCGTCATAGGTCGATTGCCCGAACACGCCGTCTTCATCGGTAATGGTAAACCCGATTGCAGTCAACGCAGCCTGCAACATGTATGTGCGATCATCTTCTATGCCGTATTCCAGCGTGCTGTAATCGCCTTCAAACCAGCCGTTCCAGATGTCCTCTTCTACCGGCACTTCCCGTGTTTCCAGTGCGAATATAAAGGAAGTGTCGGAAAAATATTCAGAAGATTCAACGCTGTCGATCGTCAGTATAAACGAATTGCCCATCGGTTCCAGAACGCAACAGGTATCTCCGTATTCCCAGTCAAACACGAAGTCACCATCTTCGTTGCGCCCTGTCAAAAGCATCTCATAGCTGTCCATATAAGGGAAGAACATCAGTATGGAATACCCATACACACTATCGGAGATGGTCACCGTGTTTACGCTGTCCTCTACATCTCGCCAGACGCCTACGAAATCTTCGATGGTGTAATCCCACGCATCGATTCCCTCGTCATAATCCTCTTCATAATCAAAATCATCCTCGACATCGATAAACCAGCCTGTTTCCTCTGCTTGAACGCTACCCGACAGTGCGCCTGTAATCAGGAAAACCAACAGCAACAGCAAGCTCAGCCACTTTTTCATGATGATACCTCCTGAACAAAATCTTCGGAAACAAATTCATTGTAATAATTATAACATAAACAGTTTCTTACATCAACATTCGCTTGGTTTTCCACAACTTCAACTTTTTTATCCTATGTTTTTGTCATCCTCGGGTTTTCGTGATGAACCGATATCTTTGATTATTTCGAGAGTGAGGATACGTGACAAAGAAACAACAGCAAAGGGACCGTTGCGGCTTTGTATTCTGCAACGGTCCCTTTGTTTATCGGAATCAGTCTTTAACAATCACGGCGAGAATAATCAAATCGTGATCGCCTGTATTTTCAACGGCGTGGCCATGTCCGCTGAATGTGGCCATGGAATCGCCGGCAGTGACGTCGTAAAAGCAATCGTCATCCTGCACGCGGCCGCATCCTTCCGCGAAATAAAACAGTTCCGTTTCATTCTCATGAACATGATATCCGATGGATGCGCCCGGTTCGAGCGTCAATGTGCTGAACAGACGTGCGTTTTCGGGCAATTGATTAGAAAGCGCAGTGAGCTTCACCTGCAGCTTACCGCCGCGCATATATTCACGAATGCCGATTTTTTGTTCTTCCTTGCGAGTAACCATTGTGCCAAGCCTCCTTGCCTTTTTCCAAAGTAGAACCCTGTCATCTTTGGCACACCTATTATAGCATGCGTTTTTGTTACTTACAAGGATATGAATTTCTTTTTAACATAATGTAGTTTTACCCAAGCGGACGGATGTGCTATAATGCAGTGTCGGCATCTTTTGAGCCGAACCAGCAGAATTCATGGTTAGTCCGTAATTTTACTCGTAGGGTATCTGGAAATGAACTCAAACGGAGGAACACGAAATGAACATGAACACAAAAACCCGTAAGCTTGCATTCACCGGATTATTCATTGCATTCATTCTTTTGCTCGGTCTTACCCCGCTTGGAATGATTCCGCTGCCGTGGATTAAAATATCCATTTTGAGCATTCCCGTTGCCGTGGGAACACTTGTTCTCGGGCTTCCGAGCGGTTTGATTCTGGGAGCGGCATTCGGAACGGTCAGCGTTCTGAGTGCATTCGGTATTCTGGGAACCCCGTCCGCCTATGCCGCAACGCTGGTCAGCGCCAATCCCGTACTTGCAATTTTGCTAAGTTATGTTCCCAGATTGCTGATTCCGGTATTTGTTTTCGGAACGCATCGCCTTGCATCTGCCGCCAACAAAGAATCCAAGCTCGCGATTTCATTGGCTGCTGCGGCGGGTTCGCTTTGCAACACGGTATTTTATTTGGGCTTGATGCTCTTATTCTATATTATTCTCGGTTTGGACAACAAAGGCGTGCTTGCCATCATCGGCGGAACGGGATTGATCGGCGGCGGATGTGAAGCACTGGCCGCAGTATTGATTGTCACGCCCGTCACCATTGCTATTCAAAAAATCAAAAAATAATATTCAGGGGGACTTACCATGATTCTGACCCTCGATATCGGAAACACCAATATCAAAACCGCATTGTTTGACGGCATGGAGATGCGCCAATACTGGCGTATCTCCACCAACCGTGCACGTTCATCGGACGAATACGGAATCGTTCTGATGAATCTGCTGAACTACAACAACATTCCCGCAAGCGCCGTGGACGGCATCATTATGTCGTCGGTCGTGCCTCAGATCAATTTCACCATCGAGCATATGTGCCGCAATTATTTCGGGCATGAGCCGATGAAGATTGAACCGGGCGTAAAAACGGGAATCAACGTGAAATACGAGAATCCGCGCGAACTCGGTTCGGATCGCATTGCGAATGCGGTTGCGGCGTATGAATTATACGGCGGACCTTGTATTACGATTGATTTCGGAACCGCCACATCATTCGGCGCCATTTCCGAACGTGGTGAATTTCTGGGCGGCGCAATCTGCCCCGGCTTGAAGCTCGCCGCAGAAGCGTTGACCGAACGTGCCGCAAAACTGCCTCGCTTTGAATTGGTGAAACCCGAATCGGTAATCGGGCGAAACACCATCAGCAATATGCAGGCGGGTATCGTATACGGCTATATCGGTCAGGTGAATTACCTTGTGGAGCGCATGAAGCGGGAATTGAATGCACCAAATGCGAAGGTAATCGCAACGGGCGGTCTGGCAGTGTTGGTGAGCGAAGAATCCAAAGTGATTGACGTAATGGACGGCTTGCTCACGCTAAAGGGTCTTTGCCTGATTTACGAAAAAAACGCAAACGGTTGATAATGCTCGATTCAGAGGCCTTTCATGTCCAAATTTGAAGGAACGGTAGAAAATATCGTTTTCAGAAACGATCAAAACGGCTGGACCGTGGCTTCGGTTCAACTTGACGGCTCAGGGCGCACCAGCGTCGTGGGCATTTTGCCGTTTTTGTCCGCAGGAGAACACGCTATATTCGAGGGCGATTTGGTGGAGCATCGGGAATACGGACAGCAGATTCGTGTTTCGGGCTATGAAACCACCTTGCCGCAAACGGGAAGCGCCATCGAGAAATACCTTTCCTCCGGTCTGGTTCGAGGTGTCGGGCCGTCAACCGCCAAATTGATTGTAAAAAAATTCGGCGCTCGGGCATTGGATGTGCTTACGAGTGAACCGACTCGCCTTACGGAAATTCCGGGCATCGGAAAAAAGCGGATGCAAATGATTGCCGAATCTTTTGCGGAACAGCATGAAATGCGCAGTACGCTGATTTTCCTGCAAAAATACGGCCTTTCCCCTGCCCTTTCGATGAAAATTTATCGTGCCTACGGCGATATGACCGAACGCGTACTGCGTGCGAATCCGTACCGCCTTGTGGACGAAATCGAAGGGGTCGGTTTCAAAACCGCCGATACCATTGCGCAGTCGCTCGGTTTCTCCGCGGAATCGGATTTTCGATTGAAAAGCGGCGTGAAATTCGTTTTGAATGAAGCGGTCGGTGCGATGGGACATATGTATCTTCCCGAAAACGAACTGATTGCGCAATCCTGTCGGATTCTCAACGCCGATGAAGACCGTGTGACGAATGTAATCCGACAACTGATTCTGGAAAACAGCCTGATTGCGGAAGATTTCGCACAGACGCGCGCTATTTATCTTCCCCGTCTCTACAATGCCGAATGCGAAACCGCAAAGCTGTTGCTGGGGCAAATCAAAAAGCCCGCACCTGCGATTGCCGACGAATCACGTCTGAATCACGAAATCGAAACCTACGAGCGTGAAGAACATGTTCACCTCTGCAAGGAACAGCGTGAAGCCGTAATCTGTGCGGCAACGCAAGGCGTTATGGTTATCACGGGCGGTCCGGGAACGGGAAAAACCACGTCTATCAACTGCATCATTCGCATCATGCGCAAAGCGGGAAGTGTCGAGCTTTGTGCACCGACGGGGCGCGCCGCAAAGCGTATGACCGAATCCACGGGATGTCCTGCGCGAACACTGCATCGCATGCTTGAATACGGCGGCGAAGGACAGGGATTCGCACGGGACGAAGAAAATCCTTTGGATGCCGATACCGTGATTGTGGATGAAATGAGCATGGTCGATATTTTTCTGATGCGCTCTTTACTGCGGGCATTGCGAAAGGGCGCGCGGTTGATATTGGTAGGCGATGCGGATCAGCTTCCTTCGGTAGGCGCAGGCAATGTACTGCGTGATTTGATTGATTCCGGAACCGTTCCCGTTGTTCGGCTTACCGAAGTTTTTCGTCAGGCGCAACAGAGCATGATTGTTGTGAATGCCCACCGCATCAACCACGGAGAAGCGCCTCTGATGCGCACAAAGGACACCGATTTTTTCATCGAACGAAAAAATTCCGTTTCCGAATGCGCTCAATCGGCCATCGGTCTGGTTCGTGATCGATTGCCGAAATATCTGGGCGTTGATCGCCTGCGCGGCATTCAGGTAATGGTTCCGATGAAAAAGGGCGATTTGGGTGTATTCGCACTCAACACACTGCTTCAGAACGCACTCAATCCTTCCTCCGCACAAAAGTCCGAAATCAAACACGGCGAAGGCGTGTTCCGTTTGGGCGATAAGGTTATGCAGGTCAAAAACGATTATGAAATCGAATGGACGCTCGACGAAAAGGACGGAAAAGGCGTATTCAACGGCGATATCGGGTACATCGCAAAAATCGATCGTGAAAACAGTGAACTGACCGTTGAATTTGATGACGGTCGACTGGCGATATACGATTCAAGCATGTTGGATGAATTGGAAATCGCATATTGCATGTCCGTACACAAAAGTCAGGGCAGCGAATTCGATGCCGTTGTTCTTCCGCTATTCAACGGTCCTTCCATGCTGATGACGAGGAATCTTTTGTATACTGCGGTTACAAGAGCAAAGAAGCTGGTTGTGATTGTCGGACGTGAGAGCTGCGTAAACAACATGGTGGAAAACAATCGAATTCTAAAGCGTTACAGTGCGCTGATGCTGCGGTTAAACGGCAAAGCGGGCGTGTAACGGGAGGTTCGTTTATGAATCTGTTCAAGGCTTTGGTTGATTTGCTCTTCCCCACGCGCGCCATTTGCGTTTGCTGCGGTACAAAGGCGGGGCTTGAACGCGAATGGATCTGCGAACCGTGCAGGCGAAAACTGGCACGCAACTGGATCGGCGCGTTTACGGAGCATCGCATGGACGGTATGGCGGTCGCCTATCGCTATGCAGGGCCTGCCGGAGGGATGGTTCGGGCCTTGAAATACAACAGTCTGACCGATTTGACCGAATTCATGGCAAATGAAATGCTGCGTGCATATAAACAAATCACGCCAACCGGCGCAGATGTGGTTTGTGCGGTTCCGATGCATAAAAAACGATTGCACAAGCGAGGATTCAACCAATCGGAACTGCTCGCGAGATTTATCGCAAAAAAGCTGAATCTTCCTTATGAAGATTTGCTGGTTCGAACGCGCAACACGGTTCAGCAGGCAAGGCTTCACGGTTCGGATCGCCGCCGAAATCTCGTCAACGCATTCGATGCATCGGAAGCGGCAAGAGGCAGAAGTGTTCTTTTAATTGACGATGTATACACTTCGGGTCAAACGGCGCATTGCTGTGAAAAGGCACTGCGAGATGCCGGAGCGAAAAAAGTATTTCTGCTGACTTTCGCAAAAGGCAATACTTGAGTTATCGTCTTGATTTTCAGTTACAGGAGGGATTTTTCGTGGATTGGATCACCAGCAGCAAAAATGCGCTGATAAAAAATCTGCGCAGTCTCCGTGAACATTCCGTTCGGGTGGAACAAAAGCGAATTCTCGTAGAGGGCGAGGTCATGGTTCGCGAAGCGCTCAAGTGCGGACTTCGAATACATGATTTGATTGCGGATGAAAAGCATGAATCCTTCGCCGAAGAAATGCTTGATTGCG
>CAVHAH010000098.1:6592-7722 GCA_963633785.1 bacterium | reverse complement strand
GCACCGATCGGAGCGTTTCTTTCGCTGCTGGTGAAGGATGTTGTGATGGTGGATATGCGCACGGCACAGCAGAGCGCAATGGACTATGTCGAACAGGTGAATCCCGATATGATTATCTTCTCATACAGCCGTCAGATGTACGAAGATCATAATTACACGCTGGATGATTGAAGAACGTTTACAAAGAATATTTCTCAGGGTGTTCCATATTGGGTGAAAATCATGTATAATAGATGCGTCGGGAGGAGTTGACAATATTGAAAAAAACAAGCATCGGCGGACAGGCATTGCTCGAAGGAATCATGATGCGCGGCCCGAAGGTCACGGCAATGGCGGTGCGCGATCCATCGGGAAAGATTGTATTGGAAGAAGAAGCAACGCGCGGTCAGAAGCGCAATAAATTCTGCCGCTTGCCGATTATTCGAGGCGTGCTGGCCATGGTTGATTCTCTTGGCGGCGGCTATAAATATCTGATGCGCTCTGCGGAAATCTGCGGTGCGGATGCCGAGGAAGAGGAAAAGGCGCGCCAAAAGCGTGAACGGAAAAACGAGGAACGTGCAAAAAAAGGGCTTCCGCCGATTGAAGGCAAACTGCTTTCGGAAAAGCTGATGGAGGCCGTTTTGATGCCGATTGCCACGGTGCTGGCATTCGCATTGGCGTTTGTTCTGTTTTTCTATATGCCTGCGCAGTTGTGGAAGTGGCTGCAGCCGATTCTGCCGGGCGGCATTTCCGCAAGCTATTTCCTGCGTGCGCTGTTTGAGGGCATTTTGAAAATCGCGCTGTTTGTGGCGTATGTATGGGCCACTTCGCTGATGAAGGATATTCGCAGAACCTATATGTACCACGGAGCGGAACACAAAACCATCTTCTGCTATGAAGCGGGCCTTCCGCTCACCATAGAAAACGTGCGCAAACAAAAACGCTTTCACCCGCGCTGCGGCACTTCGTTTTTGATTCTTTCGCTGCTGGTTTCCATATTGGTAACCACTTTCGTGCGCATTGACAATCTGCCCATGCGCCTTCTGGTGAAGATTCCGACACTGCCGCTGATTATCGGTTTGAGCTATGAATTGATTAAGCTGGCGGGACGCAAGGACAACAAGCTCACGCGCATCATCTCCGCCCCGGGC
>CAVHAH010000098.1:0-6582 GCA_963633785.1 bacterium | reverse complement strand
ATTGCTTTGCAGCATCTGACCGTGTTCGAACCGGAAGATGATATGATTGAATGCGCGATTACCGCAATGGAAAAAGTGATTCCGCAGGACGGAAGCGACATTCTGGAATAGTTTGAATGCCGTGTGCATGCATTCGTGCACACGGCACAACTATGGCAAAACCGCCCGTTCATTATGTTCAAAGAGGATTTTTATGGCAAAGAAAAAAGCTGAATCGGTGAAGAATGTCCGATTGGATACCACGCCCGCACGCATTCGGATAATCCTTCTGCCTGCGTTGGCACTGGTGTTGAGTTTGGTTGTGGAAGGGCTGAATCGCGCAAGCGTGGTGAAGCTGTTTCAATTCATCGTTAATCGCCCGGTGTATTTTCTGTACAACTTCCTGATTATACTCACGAGCCTTGTGTTCTCGGAGCTGTTCAGGCGCCGCAGAAGCGTTCTGTACACGATTTGCGTGGCTTGGTTGGCCCTCGGCATTGCGGAATTCATGGTGGTGCACGAGCGCACGCAGCCGTTTACCTCCATGGATGTTCTGATGCTCAAGGATGCCGCAACGCTCACGACCATCTACTATACATGGCCGCAAATCATCGCAATGTACGGAAGCATATTCATTGCGGCACTGCTGTTGATTTATATCGTGACCCGTTTGCCGAGACGCAGACAGGTGAATTACACGCTTTCGCTGTCGATATTCTGCGGATTCCTGACGCTGTGTTTCTGCAGCTATTCGCTTGGCGTGCATTTCGGCGCATTCCCGAAGTATTATGATAATCTCGTGGATGCCTACGATCAATACGGCTTTGCGGCGTGCTTCACGTCCACATTCGGCAGTATGGGCGTTTCGAAACCTTCGGATTATTCCACGGAAACGGTCACGGGCATTGTAGAGGAAATCGACGAGGAAGAACAGCACACGTTCACCGAATCCGACAATCTCGATCAGCCGAATGTGATTTATATTCAGCTGGAATCGCTCTTTGATGTGAATACGATTATCGGCTCCGAATATTCCGAAGACCCCACGCCGAATTTCAACACGCTTTCACGGGAATACCCCAGCGGCGAATTGTATGTTCCCTCTATTGGCGGCGGCACGGCGAACACCGAATTCGAAATGCTTTCGGGCTTGAATATCGATTTCTTCGGCGCAGGCGAATACCCGTATACCACGATATTGCAGGAAACCACCTGCGAAACCATTGCCTACAATCTGCGTGAACAGGGCTATTCCGCCACCGCATTGCACAACCATACCGGCACGTTTTACAGCCGAAACGAAGTGTATTCCCGATTGGGATTCGACCATTTTGTGTCGCAGGAATATATGCCGTATGTCACCTATACCGATGTCGGCTGGGCGCAGGATGCCATTATGACGGATGAGATTATGAAGGCACTGGAAGCCTCCGACGAACGTGATTTCATTATGGCCATCACGGTTGAATCGCACGGGAAATACGATGAAAACTATACCTATCAAGAGGGCGATGTGCAGATTCTGGCGATGCCGGAACAAATCAACGTCAACCGTTTCTCGAATTATCTGCGCCTGATTCATGAAACCGATGCGTTCCTGGGAAAGCTGATTGACAAACTGGAACACTTCGACGAGCCGACCGTTTGCGTAATCTACGGCGATCATCTGCCCAGCCTCGACCTTACGGCGGATATATTGACCACGGAAAATCTCTACGCCAGCAGATATATCATTTGGAACAACTACGGTGCGGAATTCGAAGCTCCCGATTTGCAGGCCTATCGGGTGAGTGCGAATCTGCTCAAGCAGCTGGGCATTTCCGGCGGATTGATTACCAAATATCATCAAACTGCGGATATTTCCGATTCTTCGCAGGAATATCTGGACAACCTGGAGGTTCTGGAATACGATTTGCTCTACGGCGATCAGAGCGGCTATGAGGGCGAAAATCCCTATCCGAGAATCGATATGACGATGGGTTGCGTTCCGATTGAGATTTCAAGCGTATCCCTGCGCTTCGGACGCATACTCGTGAACGGAACGAATTTCACCGAGTGCAGCGTGATTGAACTGGACGGTGAAAGCTATCCGACCGCATTCGTCAACAGCGCACAGATTGTTGCGATTGTTCCGCGCACAACCGAAGTGCATGAAGTATGCGTGGTGCAAAAAACGGAAGACGGAACGGAGCTGAGCCGAACGGAAGTTTATTCGCTGGATGAATAATCAAAGGAACCGCCTGAAGCATCGGGCGGTTCTTTTTCAAACGGTACGAATCCGGTTAAATTCCGATAAAATACATCGGAATTGATTGACGAAAGCGTGGGTTCGTGCTACAATACGAATCGAAAGGAAGTCCGAGTAAAAAAGTCGGAATTATTCTTTCGAAGGGAGGCAGGCCGATGAAACTTTCGACGCGCGGTCGCTATGGAATTCATGCGATGTATGATTTAGCGTGTAATGCCGATGCGGGTCCGCAGCCGATTAAGGCGATTGCCGAACGACAAAGCATTCCGGAGGCCTATTTGGAACAGCTGTTTGCGGTGTTGAAGCGCGACAATCTGGTAAAGAGTGTGCGCGGTGCGCAGGGCGGTTACATGCTTTCAAGACCGGCATCTCAAATCACGGTGGGAGATGTTTTGAGATCGCTCGAAGGCGGCTTATCGCTGGTGGATTGTCTGGACGAAGAAGAAGCGTGCGGAAAATCCTGTGCGTGTCCGACACGAATTGTCTGGCTGAAACTGCGCAACGGTTTGAATGCCATTGTGGATTCAATCACGCTCACGGATATGCAGGAAGAATACGAGCGCCTGAAGGCGCAGGGGGATTAGAGCATGGAACGCATTTACATGGACAATGCGGCAACAACGCGCGTGACCGAGCCGGTCATGGAAGCAATGAAGCCGTATTTTTGTGAGATTTTCGGAAATCCCATGTCGATTCACGCATTCGGCCGTGAATCGCGCATTGCGGTAGAAAAGGCCCGTCAGCAGGTTGCGGATGCCATCGGCGCAAAGCCCAATGAAATCTACTTCACCGGTTGCGGTACGGAAGCGGATAACTGGGCGGTTCGCGGAACGGCCTACGCCAAGAAGAACAAGGGCAAACATATCATTACATCTGCCATTGAACATCACGCCATTCTGCACACCTGTCAGCAGCTGGAACAGGAAGGTTTTGAAGTGACCTATGTTCCCGTGGATGAATTCGGCGTGATTCGCATGGACATTCTCGAGCATTCGATTCGCCCCGATACAACGCTGATCAGCGTGATGAGCGCAAACAACGAAATCGGAACGATTCAGCCGATTGAGGAAATCGCCAAGCTCGCCAAGGCGCACGGCATCCTGTTCCATACCGATGCGGTGCAGGCCATCGGCAGCATTCACTTTGATGTGAAGGCAATGGGCATCGACATGCTTTCGATGTCCGGCCATAAATTCCATTCTCCCAAGGGCATCGGTGCGTTGTATATCCGCAACGGCGTTCGCATTCAGCGCCTGATGACCGGCGGCGCACAGGAGCGCACACAGCGCCCCGGTACGGAGAATCTCGCATCCATCGTCGGCATGGGCAAGGCCATTGAACTGGCAACGGAGAATATCGACCGTCACAATGCACAGCTTTCCGCTGTTCGTGATCGCCTGATTGACCGCATTCTTTCGGAAATTCCGTACACCCGCCTGAACGGCCACCGTTCACAGCGTCTGCCGGGCAACTGCAACATTTCGTTCCAATTCATTGAAGGCGAATCGCTGCTGCTGAGCCTGGATTTGAAGGGCATCGCCGCTTCGTCCGGTTCGGCGTGCACGTCCGGCTCGCTGGATCCGTCGCACGTTTTGCTGGCAATCGGACTTCCGCATGAAATCGCACACGGCTCGCTGCGCCTTTCGCTGAGCGAGGAAAACACGATTGCGCAGGCGGATAAGGTTGTGGATGCACTGAAGGAAATTGTGGCACGCCTGAGAAGCATGTCACCTCTGTACGATGATTTTCTCGCACAGCAGAAGCAGTAAAGGAGGCTGTCGATATGTATACTGAGCAGGTTATGGATCACTTCATGAATCCCCGTAATGTAGGTGAAATCGAGGACGCAAGCGGCGTCGGAACGGTTGGCAACGCAAAGTGCGGCGATATCATGAAAATGTATATCAAGGTCAAGGACGGCGTGATTGAAGACGTGAAATTCAAGACCTTCGGCTGTGGTGCGGCCATTGCCACCTCCAGCCGTGCAACGGAAATGGTAAAGGGCAAGACGATTGAAGAGGCGCTGAAGGTTACCAATAAGATGGTTGCCGAATCTCTCGGCGGTCTGCCTGAAGTGAAGATGCACTGTTCCGTTCTGGCGGAAGAGGCGCTTCATGCGGCCATTCAGGATTACAAGGACAAGCTCGACCGCGGCGAAAACCCCGAAGAGCCGGAAGAGGATAAGCCTGAAGAGATTAAGTACGTCTGAGGTTGATTCCCCGAATATCAACAGCCATCCCGCAATTTGCGAGACGGCTGTTTTGGCATAGGATTGGAGAGAATATGATACACGGAAACA
This sequence comes from bacterium, assembly GCA_963633785.1. Lineage (GTDB taxonomy): Bacteria > Bacillota > Clostridia > Christensenellales > Aristaeellaceae > Faecivicinus. Next base: position 2,056 of record CAVHAH010000098.1, on the reverse strand, counting down.
TAACGGGCATTCGAGAAAGCATGCTCGCCGAGCTGGAAAAGCTCTACGATGCCGAATTCGAGCGCGACCAATATCTGCCCGACCGACTTTTGAATACGCTGGTTCGATTCACCGATCAGATCAACCGAGAGATGCTGGTGTATTTGGGGCGAGACGGTGCGGTTCTGGAAATCGCCATCGGCGATATCGGTTCGATTGCGTTGCCGGAATTGCATCTGCGCCGCAATCTCGACAGGCTTTCGGGATTTCGCTGTATTCACACGCATCCGGGCGGAGATGCGCATTTATCGCTGGTTGATTTGCAGGCACTGCGTTTGCTGCGCTTTGATTCCATGTGCGCCGTGGGCGTTTCCGAGGGACACTGCACGGGCGTTTGTGCGGCGTTCCTGGGGGAAACGGAATACGATAAACTGTCGATTCTGACCTATGGCCCCGTGAAACCGGGCCGCATACCGCAACAGCTGTGGATGCATGAAATCGAAATGGCGGATGCGCGCGTGGCGGCGGCCATTGCGAAGGGCGGTTTGGTGGAAGAAGTGGAAAAGGCGATGCTGATTTCCACGGATTCGGAACAGTCGCTCGATGAGCTTGCGGGCCTTGCGGAAACGGCGGGCGCCATCGTAATCACCCGAGTGCTGCAGAATCGTCAGAAGCCCGATCCCGCAACCTATATCGGTTCGGGCAAAGCGGCAGAACTTTCGCTCACCTGTCAGGCGCTTGAAATCGATTTGGCGATTTTCGATGATGAATTGACGGGCGCACAGCGGCGCAATCTTGAAAATGCGCTGGGCGTTCGAGTGATTGACCGAACGGCGTTGATTCTGGATATTTTCGCCCAGCATGCGCAATCCGCAGAAGGCAAATTGCAGGTGGAGCTTGCGCAGATGAAATATCGCCTGCCTCGGCTGACGGGTCAGGGCACCGAGATGTCACGTCTGGGCGGCGGTATCGGCACGCGCGGTCCGGGTGAAACGCAGTTGGAAGTGGATCGCCGCCGTATTCGAAAGCGCATCGATGATTTGGAACGTGAACTGAAGGAAGTAAAACAGCATCGTGATTTGCGCCGTGCCCGCCGTGAAAAGCAGGGCAACACCGTTGTGGCGCTTGTCGGTTACACGAATGCGGGCAAATCCACGCTGATGAATGCCCTTTCGGGATCGAATGTGCTGGTGGAGGATAAGCTGTTCGCCACGCTTGATCCCGTGATGCGCAATGTCGATCTTCCGGAAAACAGAAGCTGTTTGCTGGTGGATACGGTCGGATTCATTCGAAAACTTCCGCATCAGCTCGTTCAGGCGTTCCGTTCCACATTGGAAGAAGCCATCTACGCCGATTTGCTGCTGGTGGTATCCGACCTGTCCAGCCCGAATTACGCACAGCAGCGTGAAACGGTATTTGAGGTACTCAACGAACTCGGCGCAACGGATCGCCCGATTTTGGAAGTGCTCAACAAGGCGGATCGCATAAAGCCCGATACCGTTTTCGAACCTGCGGATGCCATATTGGTTTCCGCCAAGGACGGAACGGGACTGGAAACGCTCAAATCGGAAATCACCCGAAGAATTTCCGAAATGCGCCATCGCGCGGAGCTTTTGATTCCGTACAATAAGGGCAATCTCCTCTCGATGATTCACACGTCGGGACAGGTGCTCTCCGAAGAGTATCTCGACACGGGCACGAAAGTCGATTGCCTGCTCGATATGGCGTTGTATCAGAAAATTGTGAATGCTCTGCAATAAAAACAAGGAACGGTTGCAAATGCAGCCGTTCCTTTTTCGTATAGAGTTTTAATCGGCGTTCAGATATGCCGCAGTGGCTTCATCCACCAAACCGTTGGCCTGTTCGGAAGAGTAGCTCATGTAGTTGAGCTGAATATCCTTCACGGCTTCGAGCGTGATGTTGTCGTAAACACCGGAGGGGTTCGAAATCTTCAACTGCTGCTGCAGCCACGCAATAGCTTCGGCTTCGGTGAAATCCGTTTCCGGCTTAACAGCCGCATTGATTGCCTCAACGACTTTCGCAAGCTGTACGTCCGTGATGGCCTGCTCTGCTGCGG
>CAVHAH010000097.1:0-7810 GCA_963633785.1 bacterium | reverse complement strand
TCCGGATACCGCAAAAGGCGCATTCAGCGTCGCCGCCGAATTGTGCGGGGTTGCCGTTAATCGAGCACGATTTTCACTTCGCTGCCCTGTGTTTTGTCTTTTTTCTTGGTTACGACAATCTTTTTCTGAATGCGCTCCTTCAAATCGGGCACGTGGGAAATAATGCCCACAAGGCGATTGCTTTGCGCCAAATCATTCAGGGCATTCATCGCCTGTGAAAGCGATTCGCCTTCGAGCGTTCCGAAACCTTCGTCCACAAACATCGTATCCAGCTGAACGCCGCCTGCGGTCGATTGAATTTCATCGGACAAACCCAGCGCCAGCGCAAGCGAAGCCTTGAATGCCTCGCCGCCCGAAATCGAACCGACCTGTCGGGTGGTGCCGCTGTAATGATCGATGATATCGAGATCCAGTCCCGTTTGCAAACGCTTGTCCGCGGCTTCATTGCGCAGGCAGAATTCATATTGCCCGCCCGACATAATCAGAAGGCGGCGATTCGCACGTTCCAAAACCCGAATGAAATGGGCGCGCTGCACATAGGTTTCCAGGCGGATTCTGTCTTTGCCGCCGAGTTTGCCGTTGGCGGTGTCCGAAAGCGTTTGAACGTCTTTCAACTGCGCAGTGAGCGTTTCCAGCGATTCACGCTGCTTCAAAATGCCCGTTTTCGCCGTTTGATTGCCGAAAATTCGGTTGCTCAAATCCTTCTTCCGCTTTTCGCACTGCGCAATCCGCTCGAGAATCGATTGAAGCGATGCCTGCTCCTCCGCCGCGGATTTTTCGGGCGCATTCACCTGCTCCTGTTCGAGCTTTTCGATTCCGCCTTTCAAGCCTGCAATCTCGTTTTCACAATCGGAAACGGCCTTTTGCGCGCGCTCTTTGTTCTGTTCCAGCTGTTTTTGCTTCCGTTCAAGCGCAAGCATTTGCTCATTCGCTTCATCGTAGGATGCGTATTTCAGATGGCTTTGCCGCTCATGCAGACTTTCTTCCTGAGTGCGCACTTCCGTTTGTTCCTGCGTTTGAATCCGAGTCAGCGATTCTAAATTCTTCCGCACGGTTTCAAGCTTGTTTCTCTGTTCGGGCAGCTGCGCATCCAGATTCTCTTTTTCTTCCTTGTTGCGCTTTTCACGCCGAATGGCATTGCAGGTCTGCGTGAAATTCTCCTCATTCAGGCGTTTGCGCTCGGAAATTCCTGCTTCGGCATTCTCGACAGACGCATCATTCAGCACCTTTTCAAGCGCCTGCTTCAACACCGCCTGCTTTTCTTCCACCGTTGTTTTGCAGTTTCCCGCATTTTCGGAAGCCTGCGTGAATGCGTTGCGACTGCGTTCGCAGGCCGCTTTCATTCGGTCGAGCGCTTCCTTGGTTTGAACATCCTGCGAAAGCGGTGCGGGATGCGGATGCTCCACGGCTCCGCAAACGGGGCAAGGGGTGTTTTCACGCAGTCGTGCGGCGAGAATGCCCGCCTGAGCGTTGTAGAAAATCTCCTCCGCGCGATCATATTCCGCCTTTTTCGCAGAATACGCCGCTCGTTTGGTTTCATACTCCGATTGCGCAAGCATCAAATTCTCCTGCGCTTTTTGCGTTGCCTTCAGGCTTGCTTCCAGCTGATTCAGTTCCTCTTTCTCCCGTTTCAGGGATTCATATTCATGATTCAGCCGTTCGAGGTTTTCGCCCGCATTTTGAAGCGCTTTCAGCTTTTCTTCGTTCGCTTCAATCTCCTTTGAAAGGCGATCCCGCTCCGATTGCGCTTTCAGAATCTCCTTTTCACGGTTTGAAACAGACAGCTCCTTTTCCTTGAGGGCACGGGCCTCGGTCTGAAGTTCTTCATAAATCGGAAGCTGATTCTTGATTTCCAGGCTTTGCTCCGTCAGCTCCTTCACTTCTCCCATCGCCTGAATTGCCTGATTCAACCGATTATTCAGCGATTCAAGCACGATTTGCTTTTCCGAAAGCGTATTCTTTTCCCTTTGGAGCTCCTGCGCGCGCCGTTCGTATTCCTGCGCCGCATTCATGCGCTTTTGCGCCGCTTCTTTTTCTTCGGTGCAGGCGTTGAGAAGCTCTTGATTCTCCTTCTCCGCCTGAATGTCCTCTTGAAGAACGGCGTCCAGCAATTCGCAAAGCTCCCCGATCGGCAGCTTGTCTTCGTGCGCCGTGCGCAGTTTTTCGGCGTGCTCGCTGTTCGTGTCGCAGTGAATGCTCTGCGCATACTGCTGCATGGAGAGTCTAGCGCTCTTGCACTCGTTTTCAATCGCGGCGACTTTGACGGACAGCTTTTTCGTGAATGCCTCGTAAAAATCCGTTTTGAATATATTTCTGAATATAATCTGCCTGTCGTCGGTGCCGGCCTGCAGAACCTTTCTGAATTCGCCCTGCGCAATCATCACAATCTGCGAAAACTGCTTGCGGTCGATGCCCAGAAGATTCTTGATTTCCTCCGTGACCTGCGTGGTTTTCGTAACAACGTGTCCATCGGGGAAAACCAGTTCCGCCGCGGCAATCTGCTTCGTTTTGCCGTCGCCTCTTTGTGCGGGGCGCATGTATTCGGGGTTTCGGGTCACTTTATACTTTTGTCCCGCATACAGAAACTCCAGCGTGACCTCCGTTTTCGTTTTCGCATCCGCATAATCGGAGCGCAGCATATCGTTTTTGCGGTTTTCGCCGTTGGGGGCGCCGTAGAGCGCATAGATAATCGCATCGAAAATAATCGTTTTGCCTGCGCCCGTTTCGCCCGTAATCAGATACAAACCCGATTCACCCAAACGGGAAAAGTCGATTTCCGTTTTCCCTGCGTACGGGCCGAACGCAGACATGGTCAGTTTCAACGGTCTCATGCTTGCGCCTCCCTTTCGACTTCTTCCATCAGTTCCGTAACAATCTGCTTTTGCCGCTCATTCAACGGCTGATTGTTCTGCTTTTCAAACAGTTCCTCAAAAAGCTGCATCGGCGATTTTTCTTCAATGCCGTCGGAAACGCCCACAATCTGATTGCGCCGTGTGCGGTTGTTGTCGTAGGCAATGCACAGAAGGTTCGGGTAAATCCGATGCAGACTGCCGTGCGCATCGGGAATGTCGGTTTCATCGGTGAGAATCACCTGAATGTAATCGTCCCTTTGCACGGTTTCGTAGTATTCACGGTTGGTAACGTCATTATATGCGCCCCTGATTTTTCGAATGTTATGCAGCGGCTTGAGCGGTATCGTGCGAATCTGCAAATCCCCTTCGCCCGACAGATTCACAATCGTTGCGCTCTTTTCGCATTCGATTTCGCTGAGCGAATACGCCATGGGCGTGCCGCAATAGCGCACATGGGGCGATTTCATGTTCTGCGCCGAATGGATATGTCCCAGCGCCACATAATCAAAGCCGCCGAACACATCCGAATCGACATTGCCCATATCGCCCACATAGCTTTCCTCCGAATCCGAACGCACCGCACCCGTTACAAACTGGTGCGAAAGCAGAATGCGAACGTGCCCCTCATTCACGGGCATGGCTTCAATCGCCGTGCGCACGGCATCGGTATAGGATTCGATTTTCGCATCGGGGTGCACCGCACGCACATTGCCGGGGCGCACAAACGGAAGCAGATAGAAATCGAACTTTCCGTCCAGCGTAATCGGCGCAATCGCCCCCGAATACACGGGCGAAACGTGCACGCCGCGCGATTCCATCAGCCTGCCGCCGAAGGCGAGGCGTTCGGGTGAATCGTGATTGCCCGAAATAATGAATATCTCCGTATTCTTTCCCGCCAGGCGCACCAGAAAATCGTCGAACAGCGAAACCGCTTCGGCCGACGGAACGGACTTATCATAAACATCGCCCGCAATCAAAACCGCTTGCGGGCGTTCGTCGTCCACCAGATTCAGGATTTGATTCAGCAGATATTTCTGATCCTCCAAAAGAGAATATTCATACAAACGTCTGCCGATATGCAAATCGGACAAGTGCAGCAGCTTCATCCTTTCCCTCCTCAAAATGCAATCAGATAAACCGACAGCGCCGCCTGCCAAATCAGGCCCAGCAGATTCACAATCCAAAATTGCGTGTGCTTCGTTTTGTGGCGCAGGGTTTTCATCGCCGCCAGCGCACCGACCGCACCGCCCAGGAAGCCGAACAGCAAAAGCGTCCGCTCCCGAATGCGCCACGCATCCCGTTTCGCGCGCTGTTTATCCGCCGCATAAAGGATATAGGCAATCAGATTCATCGCAATCCAATAGACAAACCAAATCACTTTCATGTTGTTCACCTGATGAAATTGGTGGCCTCAAACGGCTCTTGTTCGGGCAGACCGTATTTTTCCTTTCCGAGCTGAATGCTGCGCATCAGAAACGTCATGTTCTTCGCCAGCGTGCGCATCATCTGAAGGCCTTCCGCATCCTGTTCGGCTTCGCCGATTTCACGCCCGTGAATGCCGTTCCAATACTGTCCCGATGCAATCGGCATTCCCGAGATTCCGAAAAACTTGTTCATCTCGTCGTAGGTGGCCGTCAATCCGCCGCGGCGCGCCGCCGCAACGCTCGTGCCCACAATCATCGTTTTGTCAAAATGCGTGCTGAAGAAAAGGCGGTGCAAAAACGCCATCAACGTGGCATTCGCAGAGGCATAGTATACGGGGCTTCCGATTACCAGACCGTTGCAGCGCTTGAATTTCTCCGCCGCTTCGTTCACGGCATCGTCAAACACGCATTTGCCCAGGCGGCCGCATGCACGGCAGGCGATACATCCGCGAATGTCCTGATTCCCGATGTGCATGATTTCGGTTTCAATGCCTTCTGCACGGAAAACCTTGTCCATTTCGTTCAGAGCCGTGAATGTGTTGCCGTTCTTGTGCGGACTGCCGTTAATCATCAAAACGTACATAGCAATCTCTCCTATCTCATTCTGCTCTTGATATCCGATATCACGATGTCGCCCACGACCGTGCGATCCTCTGCGGAAAACGCCTGCGGGAAATTGTCGGAAAACAGAATCTGCGCATTCGGCGGGAATTCATCGTCGCCTTCCCAAACGATTATGCGAATGTCATATCCCGGCAAAACCTCAATCTGATAGCCCGCATCGCCGTTTTTCAGAGGAATTGCGGAGGTGTTTTCCATTGCCTTTTGAAACGCATTCAAACGGGTGCCGAATGTGAATGCCGCGCGCGTCAGACAGCGGCCGGTGAACGGCTTGATGTATACTTCGCCCCACGGCATTTCCCGATAAGTGAGGAACGCGCCCGAACTCTTGCTCGCCTTGCCTTCCAGCAGGAAGCGAATCAGAAGCATCTGCGCAGGCAGATTTTTCAGTGCAAAGCCGTTTTCGGGTCCCGAAATCGCAAATTCGGGAAACGCCAATTCATATTCCGCATTCAGCAGCTTCATCCGAAAGCATTTTTTCTCTGCATCAAACGGCACGCCGCAGCGCGCGGATGCTTCCACGGGGTCGATGTCTCGATAGAGGGCGACATAATGTTCAAAGGGAACCATTTCCTTGTTATTCTGAATAACCGCCATTTGAATCTCCTTGAGGTCGATAAAAAGCGGAGGAAGTGTTCCTTCCCCCGCATAGAAGTGAATAATTACATAATCGGATCCATCGTGATTGCGGGATGTCCCTTTTCAGTCAGGAATTCAACCAGCTCGGCGCTGTCGGTGGTAATCGTTTCATCGGCAATCATGTCGGTGAAATTGTCGATGCCCAGCAGCTCTTTCGCAGTCTTGTTCAGGCGCGGCGCAACGTCGTCCTTCAGCTCTTTGGGCATCCAGACAATGCGCTCGATGCCGCCTTCCGCCTTCGCGAATTTCTTCGACGAAATGAAGTGGCGGCCGTGTCCCATGAAGCCGGGGGTCTGAACGCCGCCGCCCGTCATGCTGGCGAGCTCGCCGAAGGACATACCGGACGGAGTCATGCCCGCATATTCACGGTTGACAATCAGCAATCCGTTCGCTTCGGGGAGAATGCCGCAGATGCACTCGAAGCAGCCGCAGGAGGTCATCGGGTCTTCCAGAATGGAATACAGCGTTACGGTTTCAACCGCACCCTGCGTTGCGGAAGCCACGGCTTCGTTTACGGTTGTGTATGCGCCGGTGCGCTCGTCCGTGCAGCCGATTTTCGCAATCGGACGGCAGGGGCCGGTGGGATTGAGCTGGTTGGTCGCCTTCGCATCCAGCCAGGATACTGCGCCGCACAGGCCGAGACGTTCGGGAGTAACCACGCAGCAGTGTGCCGGTGCGAAGCTCTGGCAAAGCGTGCAGGTGTAGAAGGTGTCCACGCTTTCATCGGTCATGGATGCCAGGCGGTCATCACGCTGATCGTAAACGGGCAGTGCTTCTTCCTTGAGAACGCGCTCGGCCTCTGCGGGATCGGTCACGAGCTTCACTTCGCACTTATCGACCACGGCTTCGAATTCGTCCATGATCATCGTGTAGAGCACTTCGCCGAAATGCTTCAGGCGCAGTCCCTTATCGTAGGCGTCATTGCTGATACGGATGCGCACCTGATTGCGCTGACCGGTATGCATTACGCCTTCCATATAGTTGAACCAAGAATGGATGTGGCGCTCGATTACGGATTCAAAGTCGCTCTGCATCTTCGCACCCGCAACCTTGATGCACGTTGCAATCGGGAATTCGGTTGCGCCCGAATCGATGTCGGGGCCGACAATGGAAATCTTGTGGTCTTCAACCTCCTGCGCATCCGCCATGCGAACGAGTTCGCAGGTGACGTTCTTGCCGGAATAGAATTCAACCTTCATATCCTTCTTGCGGATGATTTCGCCTTCGAACGCCGCGGCAAACGCAACGGGAATCGGAAGCTCCTTCACCTTAATCTTGATATTGCGCAGTTCAAGCGACTTCTTGACCGTCTGTGCGTGATCCGTCATGGATTCCAGCGCACCCGGCACCTGCATATCGCCCAAATCGATATCGGCAATCACCGGGAAGCCCAGTGCGATTGCGCCTGCGCCTGCGGAAACAACCACTTCGTTCAAAGCGCCGAACGTATTCACGAATGCGGGCACGCGCTCCTTGGTGTACTGCAGAAGGCCTGCCAAATCGCCCGGCTGAACGCCGCCGAAAATCAGAGCCGCACGAATGGCGACGGTCACAACGTGAATCACGGCCGTGACATCGTGTCCGAGCGGAACCACGCGGAATTCAAGACCCAGCTTCACGCCCGCTTCAACGGCCTGGTCGATGCATTCGCCGATCAGGAAGGTCAGAATGCCCTTGGACTGATAATCCTTGACGACATTCGCAACCGTTGCCGCATCCTCGCTCTTGCCCAATACAACCGCAACGCCGGGGATATCGCCCGTAACCAGCGGAACGCCCAGCGAACGAATCACGGGATCCGGAACAAAGCCGATGCCCGCTTCGTTTTCATAGGGATTCTTGCTATCTACATATTTCAAGCCTTCGAGAATCTCTGCGCCCACCGCCGTTGCCAAACCGGCATTCAGCGCATCGCCCAGTTCGGGCTTGTTGGAAATCAGGCTCTTGAGCACGCCCACGCATGCGGGCAAATCGCCCAGCTTGGCGACCTTTACGCCCGTTGCGGCATAAATCGTCGGGAAGAAATAAGCGGTATCGGGAAATGCTATCGCAGTTTCCGCACCATGCTTCGCAATCGCCTCATTCACGGCATTTTCAGTCAATCCCGCCACTGCATTTGAACCGGCAAAAATCAAATCGGTCAAAGCGCTCATTGAAAAACCTCCTTCAAGCAAATCGGCAACGGCAAATCATTCGCCGCTGCACCATACCTTTCCTTAACATTATAATCGATATTCCGAAAAAAAGCAAGGGCAATACCGAACAAATGAGGTG
>CAVHAH010000096.1:0-7996 GCA_963633785.1 bacterium | reverse complement strand
CGGCCACCAGATGATCGGCCACTGATACCACGGGGAGCGGAAATAATGCGTGTCACCGGACAGGCCTGCGTGATATTTGAAGATGCGCTTCTGAAGATCGATGACCTTCTGAATGTAGCGCTTTGAAAACATATCCGTAAAGCACGTCAAACCTTCGCCGCGCAGATGCCAATAGTAAGAGAAATAGTAAATCACCACAGGAATCGCGATGAAGAAGATCAGGCAGAGCAGCAGTGTAAATACAATATACTTCGGATACGCCTTCGTATACGCCCATTCGGAAGCCTTTGCACGCTTCACCGCATAATATTCGCGAAGGTGTCTGAACATCGACCAGAAGAACAGTATCGCCAGCCCCGCAGAAGCGTATATGCCGATCCATTTTGTCGCCCACGCAATGCCCATCGTGATGCCGCACAATCCGAGCGTCACCAGCGATTTCAGGAAATCGTGCGTACTCGTCCAGCGCATCCGGAAATACCGGAACATGAAGAAATACATCAGCATGATCCAGAACACCGCATAGGAATCGATGGTTGCAATGCGCGTTTGCGTGAAGTGCATGGAATCCACCGCCAGCAGGAACATCGCCACAAACGACAGCTTCGTTGATTTCGTGAGCTGTTTGGTTAACAGATACATCAGTGGAAGCATCAGCACGCCCATTACGGCGCCCATGAATCGCCAGCCGAACGGCGTCATGCCGAAAAGCCGAATGCCCACCATCATCAAAACCTTGCCAAGCGGCGGGTGCGTCCATTCATAGGTAGACAATCCGTGCAAATGCTCGTACGCCGTGCGCGCGTGGTAGATTTCATCGAAATACGTGGAATTGTAATAGCTCGGATATTCCGGAACGGTATCCTGTTCATCCACAAGGTTTTCGCCGTCGTGATCGGCAATCACATTCCGAATCGGATACGGGTTTCCCTCTTCATCCTGAAACGCCACTTCGCTGAGAATCAGCCCCTGATCAACCGCGGAAATGCGAATATAGCGTGCCGTCTGATACGGAACGGATTCGCCTTCATAGCCCGAAAACGCGGTATAGGCGCCGCCGTCTTCCCTGACCTCGGTGGTTTGCAATACGTTGTTTCCGTTCTCATCCAGCGGCGTATAGCGCAGCCAGCGGAAGATTTCGCCCTGATCGTAGTTTGCGTAATAAGGCGTTGTCCACTCTTCCCCGTCGTTGGAAAGGGAAACCGTGAAATTCGTGTTGCAGATGCCGCCGTAATACATCATGCGGAAACGCTGTGTTTCGCCCAAATCGAAGGTTACGCTATCGCCTTCGGATGCGGACACCCACGAGGTTTGCGGTGCTTTCGTTGTGCCCAGATTGGTGAAGGCAACGATGGAATAGGCCACCGTGACAACCGCCATCAAAAGCACGTCGATTCGCTTCAGATGCAGTTTATAATCCGAAGGGCATTGCAGCGTGCGCAGTCCGGGCGAAAGCCGTTCCGCTTCTTCCTGCGGCATACGCATAATATTCCCGAACACGCAGATATCCGCAACCGTCCATCCCAGGAAAAACGCATTCAGAACATTGATGAGCGATACGATAATGTTAATCCACGCCTCGCTCGATTGCAAATGTCCGTAATTCGCGCTCGTCATGCCGCCCTGCAGCACCAGGAATTCATTCAAAAACAGCGTGCAGCTCAGCGTGAATGCCGAAATCAGTATGCGGCGGTCGCGCGTTTGCATATAGCCGATAACCAGAAGCAACAGCGCCGGGAAAATATAGCGCTCGTGAATCATCGGTCCGAATGTGCAAATCAGCACAATCAGCAAAGCACCCGTCAGCGGCAGCGATCTGTTTTTCTTCGATTGCATATAAACGGCGCCGCAATATACATACGAAAGGGCGAACAGAACCCACGCAACGGCGGTAATCAATGTATGTGCGCTCGTCTTCGCCCAGTTAAGGTCGAGCAGAACATACAGATTCAGCGCATTCACCGTGACATAGGTATAGCCCTGCATCGTTCCGAAATAAAGGTCTTTCAACCACACAATCGGCGCCGTCAGATTTTGAAGCAGCGTTTGCGAGGCATTGCATCGAAGCGCCAACGCAAGCAGGTAAATGCCGCCCAGAACCGCAATCAGACCGGTTCCGGCACTTTTCAGCGCCTTGCGGAACTCGGAGCGGTTCTGTTTGGACAGAATCATCAGCCGCAGCAGAATCGCAAACAGCCCCAAAGGCGCAAACAGCAGTGCCTGCGGCTTAATCAGCATCGCCAAGCCGAACGCAATCAGCGCACGGCAGAAGCGGTTGTCATCGGCATCCAGCGCACACAGCGCAATCAGCAATGTGAATATCGCATCAATCTGACCCCATGCGGCGGAATCGGTGAATATTGCGGGATTCAGCGCATAGAACGCACTGAGCAAAAGGGCTGTGCGTGCGCCGAGTTTCTTTTGTCCTCGTGTATACAAAAGAACGCACGCCAGCAAATCAAATGCGATTGCGGGCAGTTTGATTGTCAGAAGCATCAAGCCCTGTGCATTCAGCCCCAGCCACCGCAGGAACGCCCGAATTGCTCCGACGGGCCAAAGCATCAGCATATATCCCGGCGGATAATCGCACCAGACCGCACCGTCATAGAATGCCCTCGGTCCGACAGAGAACATCGTGTCCGCCCAGGACGAGAAACAGTTGATATCCGTGTTGTAGCCGTGTACGCGCCACGCCAAAATGATACGCAGCACAAACGCCGCAATCAGCACAAGCGCAAAGCATTTTTGATAAAATGCGGCGCTCTTCGCAGGCGAGCGGCGATATTTGCGGGTGATTCCGATCAGCGCAAGCGCATACAGCGCCGTCAGAAGCACATACGCCTCCGTGTTGCGGTCGGGCTCTTCTTCGGTCTCGGTAAGCGTTTCCGTTTTGGCCTCCTGTGCGGAACGTGTGGTGAAATCAACCACCGTGACATCCTCGGGAACATCCTGCACTTCGACCATTTCGAAATCATCGAACCATGCACTGCCCGTGTTGACATATCCGTAGCCGCCCACGCGCGCGCAGACGGTTATCGAGGTTTGATCCGATCCCGTGCGCCCGTACAGCGTAAGCGGCACCCATTCGCCGTTTGTATCCGTGAGGGATTCGGAATAGCTGAATGTGTCCTTAATGGAAACGGTCGCACCGATACTGCCCTGCGGAATATCCTCCGCACGGCACATACAGCTGATTTTATAAACCGTGTTCGGCTGAACCGATACGGTTTGAATAAAGCGCGCATCGTTTTCGGTCAGATTGGTCACTCGGATGCAATTTCCGGAATAGCCGTCCGCTTCGAGCGCAAATGTGCTCACGGAAGAAGACGTGTAATATGCATCCTCATACCACTCCGCCGGAAAACCGGCATCCACCGATTCGAAATCGCCGTTTTTCAGCAGATTTTCCTCGCCCAGCGCAAGCATGGGAAAGCAAAACAAAATCGGCAAAAGCAAACATAATAATTTACGCATAAACAGACTCCTTGAAATAGCTCAACCTTAATAATTCCATATGCGAAACGGAAATTCCTTCTATTTCAGTCGGGTGAATCTGAACTTTTTGAAAATAAAAACACCCGCTTTCGCAGGTGTTTCAGAATAAATCGCTGCCGTCAAACGCATTGCGAATCAAATTTATTTCATCGGGCAGAAGCTCCAGAATATCAAAGCGCATCGCAACATCGTCCAGATTGTGTTCCGAGATATACCGCATCGCCGTGCGCAGAATTCGCATTCTCTTGGTGCGGTTGACCGCCTCCGCAGGCGTTCCGTAGCGCACGGTGGTTCGGGCTTTCACTTCGACAAACGCCAATACCGAACCTTCCCATGCAATCACGTCGATTTCGCCGCCGGAGCGTGCATAATTTCTTTCGAGAATCGTATAACCACGGTTTCTCAGATAGGCGGTGGCCAAATCTTCTCCGAGATTGCCCGAGCGACGTTTGTTCATGCCTTTTCACCCAATATGCCGCCGATAAACGACCGCCTATGCTCCGGACACGGCCCGTATTTGCGCAATGCGGCGATATGTTCCGCCGTTCCGTAGCCCTTGTTGCGTGCAAAACCGTACATCGGATACTTTTCATCCAGCGCAATCATATAGTGATCCCTCGCAACCTTCGCAACAATCGAAGCCGCACCGATCATATAGCTTAGCGCATCTCCGTGAATAATCGAGCGTGTTTCCCCCGGCAAATGCAGTTTATCCACCGCATCCACCAGAAAAATGCCCCGAAACTGCGCCGCACAGGTTTCCATTGCATGGCGTGTGGCATTCAGAATGCCCATTTCATCAATGGTCTGCGAAGACAGAAAACACGTTTCGGCATAATCGGCGGCTTCCAGAAGCAACGGATACAGCATTTCCCGTTTCTTCTCGGAAACCTTCTTGGAATCATCCACGCCCAAAACCAGCTTGTCCTGCGGAATCGACACGCATGCGGTAACCACGGGGCCGGCCAGCGGGCCTCTTCCCACCTCATCGATGCCCGCAATCGAAAATCCCTGTTCCCACAGCGGCATTTCGATTTGCGTTAGGCGAATCAGCTTCTCCTCGGGCTTTTCACGCACACGCTTCGGTTTTTCGTTCTGCATGGAATCATCCTCCGAAATTCAGAATCACGCACTATCGAATAGGCGGTTCAATCGTGATTTTGCCGATTTTGCCCGCGCGGAATTCGTCCAGAATCAGTGTGGATGCCCGATCCACATCGATTCTTCCGCCCGACATCAGCCATCCGCGTCCCCGACAGGCCGCTTCAATCATCTCATGCGGCTCGGTTCCGGGGTTCTCGCCCAATTTGTATCGGGCAGCGGCGGCTTCGGGGGCGATTTGATTGAGAAGGCACAGCAGATTGCCCGCCAGCTCTTCCGTGTCCATAATTTCATCTCGAATCGAACCCAAATACGCCAACAGCGCCGCACTCTTCTGATCGTCCATGCGGGGCGGCAACATGCCGGGCGTATCCAGAATTTCAAGATACGGTCCTATCTTGACCCACGTGTTCGAACGGGTAACGCCCGGTCGATCGGCGGCCTTTACCACAGACCCTCCGTACAGGCGATTGATGAATGTGGATTTTCCGACATTCGGAATGCCGACCACCATCATGCGAATCGTTTTTTTCACGCCTCTGCGCGCATATTTGTCCACCACGGGCTGAGTGGCTTCCGACATTTTCGCAAGCACGTCTTTGATTTTTCCGCCGTTTGAATTGAATCGAATCGGCGTCAAGCCCTGACGGCGGAAGTATTCCATCCACCGCGCGGTGTCGTTGTCGTTGGCCAAATCCGCCTTATTCAGAATCAGGATTCGCGCTTTATCGCGCGTAAGGCGTTCCAAATCGGGATTACGGGTCGCCAAAGGCGCACGGGCATCGCACAGCTCGATTACCGCATCCACCACACGCAGCTGTTCCTGCAAAAGTCGGCGTGTTTTCGCCATATGTCCGGGATACCAGTTGATTTTCGGCACGGAAATTCCTCCTGAGTCATCGATATGGAAAAAGGGCTGTCGCAGTTGATGCGATAGCCCTTTCGGTGTTCGGAATTATCTTTCCTTAACCTTTGCCGCCTTGCCGCTGAGTCCACGCAGATAGTAGAGCTTCGCGCGACGAACCTTACCGCGACGGACAACCGTGATGCTGTCTACACGGGGGCTGTGCAGCGGGAACGTACGCTCAACGCCGATGCCGTAAGAATTGCGGCGAACGGTGAATGTTTCACGAACGGAACCGTTGCGACGGGCGATAACTACGCCTTCGAACGCCTGAAGACGTTCACGGGAACCTTCGACAACCTTTACCTGAACGCGCACGGTATCGCCGACGCGGAACTCCGGTACGTTGTCCTTGAGCTGGGCGCTCTCGATGGAACGGATGATCTCATTCATTGGGATTTCCTCCTCACAGGGACGTTCTTGACCAGCTTGTGGCAGAGGACCGTCCTTAATTCAACTCGTCTATTTTATCACGGAATGCGCCGAGATACAAGGTTTTTATGTTAATTTTCATCAGCATTCACCGCAGAAACGCATTTTTCTCCCCTGAATTCGGGCAGCATTCTGCGAATGAACAGCGCAAGTGCGAGCAGACACGAAAGCACATCCGCCACTGCCTGCGACGCAAGCACGCCGTGATACCCAAACAATCGATAAGCAATCGCCAGCACCGCCAGAAACAGCACGCCCTGGCGGCTGATGGACAGTATGAACGAGCCGAGTGCATATCCCGCAGACTGGAAGATAATGGTAATCAGCAAAACCGCCGCCACGCACAGCATGCTCACCATCTGCCAGCGCAGCATCACCGTTCCGTCGGACACGATGCTTGCGGTATTCATAAAACAGCGCATCAGCAAAGGTGCGGCAACGAAAACCAACGCGCCCAAAACGATTGCAACTGTCCCGATGAATACCACGCAGAACTTCAGCAACTTGCCCAGCCGTTCTTTGTCGCCCGAACCGAAATAAAAACCGAACAGCGGCTGACTGCCGAACGTAAGACCCGTGAGCAGCAGCAGTGCAATCATGCTCACCTTCAACGCAATGCCCATTGCGGCGATTTTCTCGTTTCCGTAGGGCAGCAGGAATTGATTCACCAGAATCGAACTGACGCTCTGCATCAGATTCACGATGGCCGCAGGAATGCCGATGGCGAAAATCTGTTTGAGATGATCTGCGGGAATGCGAATGATTTTCGGATCAATCGAAAGTATTTTGCTGCGTTTGAACACGATGATTGCCGAATACGCATCCGAAGCGATATAGCCGAGCACCGAAGCGACAGCCGCACCGCTTGCGCCCATATTCAACCCGGAGATGAAAATCGGGTCGAGCACGATATTCAAAACGGCGCCCAGAATCGTGCCCGTCATGGATTCCTTCGACATTCCCTCCGAACGCAAAAGGTTGGAATGGATAAACGCAAGCAGCACAAACGGCGCTCCGAGCGACAGCCAGAAAAAGTAATCCGATGCGTGCGAAAATGTCTCCGAATTTGTGCCCATCAGCTTAAGAAGCGGCGCACGAAACAGCAAAAGCACTGCCGCAATAACAACGCCGAGCAAAAGCGTGACATAAAAACAGAAACTGCTCACCCGTTTTGTGGCCGTGTAATCCTTTTTTCCGAGCAATCTCGAAATCAGCGAACTGCCGCCCTGCCCGAATATGTTGCCGATGGCCATCAATGCCGTGAACAGCGGTGCACAAAGCGAAACGCCCGCAACAATATTCGCATCGTTGGTCTTGGCGACGAAAAAAGTATCGGCGAGATTGTAAACCAGCGTAACCACCATGCTGAATACCAGCGGCATGGACAGCTTGATATAGGATCTCGCAATGTTTGAATCCCGAAAGACGTCGTTTTCCATGCGATTATTCCCCCTCTTCCATGCTTTATTATATCCGAAGGGATTGATTTTTATTGTGACATATGGCACAATAGATGTAAAGAGGTGCGAAAAAAATGATGGAAATTTTCGACAGTGCAGGTATTGAAGACATCATCGAGCGCAAAGGTATTCGGAATTATTTCGACACGCCGAATCTTCGATTTCAGGCGTTTCGATACGAAAAGGGCGAATACATCACCACGCCGCACAATCGGTTGAATATGCTTCTGTTTGCCGTGGAGGGAACGGTTCAGATTTATGATATTCGCGAAAACGGGAGCCTTACGCCCGTTAATCAGCACAAGGATTCATGCATTTTGGGCGATATCGAATTCATTCGGGAGGGAAAATCCTCCTTCTATGCCGAGGCAAAAACGCCCGTGCTCTGCATTGCGCTGTCATTCGAAAAGTATCGGAATCAGTTGAACGGCGATGTGCGTTTTCTGCATTGCCTGTTGAATTCATACGCAAGCAAGCTGGAATTATACGCCATGCTGGATACCGCTGCGCCGACGTTGGAGGAACGTGTGTTGATTTATCTGAAAAACATGTGTGTGAATGCAACGATGTGCAGCGTGGAATCGGCGGTCGCTCAGCTGCATTG
>CAVHAH010000095.1:0-8018 GCA_963633785.1 bacterium | reverse complement strand
CAAATCTGATGGGCATCGAAGCCTGCCAGAAGGTGCTTCCGAATGTGCCGCAGGTTGCAGTGTTCGATACCGCATTCCATCAGACCATGCCGCCCAAGGCGTATCGCTACGGTCTGCCGAATCACTACTATACCGACCTGCATATGCGCAAGTACGGTTTCCACGGCACCTCTCATCGCTTCATCGCGGCGCGTGCGACCGAGCTGTTGGGCGAGAACAAGAAAGTGATCGTCTGCCATCTGGGCAACGGTTCTTCCCTGTCTGCCGTGGTGAACGGCAAGTGCGTGGATACCACCATGGGCATTACCCCTTTGGACGGCCTGCTGATGGGTACCCGCTGCGGCACCTTGGATCCGGCATGCGTTGAATTCATCGCGAATACCGAAGGCAAGACGGTTTCGGAAGTGCTTAACATGATGAACAAGAAGAGCGGTCTGCTGGGTCTGACCGGTTCTTCCGACATGCGCGATGTGACTTCCCGCATGGACAATGGCGATGAGAATGCCAAGCTGGCCATCGAAATGTGGACCTACACGGTGCAGAAGTACATCGGTTCCTTCATTGCTGCGATGAACGGTTGCGACGCAATCATCTTCACCGCCGGCATCGGCGAAAACCACGTCCGCGCCCGCAAGTGGGTCTGCGAAGGTCTGTCCTTCTTCGGCATCAAGATCGATGACGAGCGCAACAACGTGGCCGGCGAAGAGCGCCTGATTTCTTCGGACGATTCCAAGATTCAGGTTTGGGTGATCCCGACGAACGAGGAACTGGCCATCGCCCGCGATACGCTTGAAATCACCACGAAAAAATAACTTTACAAATTGCATGAAATCATGTATAATGCTCTATTGTTAGGGGGAAAAAGGGTTGGCTTCTACACTGAGGGTTGGCGATGCGCTGAAGAATCCGGGACAGGAATTTCCGTTCACGGCGGATGCACAGATTCCGGAAATGGAAGTGCTGGGCGATCCGGTTCGCTTTGATGAGATTTCCGTAACCGGCGTGGTTGTGGGCACAAGCGAAACGGTCGGTGTGAAAGCCGAAGTCCGGGCGAAGGTGGAATCCCTTTGCGCACGTTGTCGGGAGAAGGTCATTCAACCGATCGCGGCGGAGATGGATGCTGAATTTTCCCGCACACCCGACAGCGAGAATCCGGATCTGTATGCCTTTGAGGGAACGAATGTGGATCTTTCTCAGGCCATCAGCGATGCGTTGATTCTGGCGTTGCCCTTCCGTTTCCTCTGCAAGGAGGATTGCAAAGGGCTTTGCCCGAAATGCGGTGCGAACCTGAATACGGGTTCCTGCTCCTGCCCGAAAGATGAAGAAGATGATTCGAATCCTTTCGCGGCGTTGAGAATGATTGTTGATCATAATGAGGAGGTGTAATTATGGCCACTCCCAAGGGAAAAGTATCGAAGGCAAGAAAGAATTCTCGCCGTAGCGCACATTGGAAGCTTTCCATGCCGGGCATCGTTAAGTGCCCCCGTTGCGCAAAGATGAAGCTCAGCCATCGCGTCTGCAAGTTCTGCGGTTACTACGATGGACAGGAGATCGTTAAGGTTGAAGAAGCAAAGTAATTTGTTCTTCGCGAATAACTGAGGATATTGAAATTTGATGATTCAGACGCTGAAGTCTTTATCGCAAAATCATATCCGATTTGATTTACAGTTTCGATAACTGTAAATCAGACAGATTTGCTCCGTTGGTCAGCAATGTCCAACGGAGCTTTTCATTTACGATATCGGTTTTTTAATGCGTCTTCTTCCCCTTTTCGGCATTATAGCCGCAGAGCATTCAGATATTCCTTTGCAGTTTAACGCAAAGCCCGACAACCTTCACTTCAGCCGCAGGCGCAACAACGGCTTGAAATTCCGTATCGAACGACTGCATTTGAATGCGGCTGCCATCGAGTTTCAACAGCTTGCGAACGATGCGTTCGCCTTTGTATACCACAAGCATCATTCGATTGTCTTCGGGTTTGCTTGCGGGAACGGTCAAAAGCAAATCGCCCGCAAATACGCGAAAGCCTCGCAGTGCGTTGTCGGGCATACGATAATACACAACCTTATCCGGCGCACCGCCTTCGATTTTGCCGCCGATAATCGGCGTGAGCACGTGATCGATTACCACGCCTTCGCAATCACAAATCGGAACACGTTTCACAACACCTCCGAGCGCATCCAGCCATGCATCGCTGGATTCACGCGCGGCGCTTTCCATTTGCGGCTGTTCGGGCTCAATCGGCAACACATAGGCACGAGGTTTCGGACGCAACTGCACCGGCGGTTCGGCGGCAACATCCAATTCCGTGGAAATCGGGTTTTCAATGCCCAAAACCTTCAGAATGCGCTGGGCCTGATTGTCTGAAACAATTCTTCGACCGACTTCAATATCTTTAATAACGCTTTCCGCCATACCGCACTTCTTGCCCAACGCTTTTTCGGTCATTCCTTTTTTTAAGCGGGCGGCACGGATGGTTTCTCCCAAACGACTCATAGTTTTCGTTCCCTTCTGTTTGAATTCATGTGCGCAATATCGTTTCGCAGCCGGCTCTGTATGCGCTGGATAAAATCGCATAGTGCAGTGCTGTCGGCAGCTCACATTCCGCTTCATCGCCTTCGGATGCTATATCCGCAATCACGGCTTTGTGCTCGGAGCAGAATGTTGTATACAAATCCTCTATGGTCTCCCCTTCGGCAGGAGCCAGCATTGTGCGGATATCCTCCATTGTTGCCACTTGCTTGAGCGAAACAATCATCATCAGCAATGCAATCTGCTCACGGCCGTATTTTTTTCCGACGGGACGCGGAATCAGCTTCGCCTTGACATAATTGTTAATCATCGAAGCGGAGAGATAGCCACAGGTTGCGTCCCCGTAGAGTGGTTCGTACATTCGGGTAATCAGCGTGATTACCTGATCCATATACAGCCCGAGGTCGGGTATCGCATCCCACGGAATCGGTGTATAATTTTTCAAAACAAGCAGATTCTCCGTTCCCATTTCACATTCCTCCGACTGTTTCCATTCGTTGTATACTATACCATAAATCTTGAAAAAAAGCAAAGGAAATTCTGCAAAACGTGTTGACAAAGCGTTGAATATGATGTAAACTAGTATCGAATACTAGATGAACCAGGGGTGACTGTAATGAAATTCAGCGATAAGATCTATGTATGGGGCGATTCCATTGCCAAGGGCGTTGTTATGGACGAACAGCGCGGTCGTTATCGCGTTTCAAAAGAGAATTGTCTTACGCGCCTGGAAAAGGAAAAAGGCGCTGAGATTCATAATTTTGCGGTTATGGGAAATACATCGGCACAGGGACTGGAGCGCATGAAGGCCGGAATGCCGAGCGAAGGCGGTATTGCGGTAATCGAGTTCGGCGGAAACGATTGCGATCTGGATTGGACGGCGGCCAGCGAACAGCCTGAAATTTTGCAGCAAGGAAAGGTTCCGCTGAAAGCGTTTGGCGAGAATCTGCGAAAAATGATTGCTTGCGCAAAAACGGCAGGTCTGACGCCGATACTGGTAACGCCGCCGCCGCTCGTTTCCAAACGGTATTTCGATTGGGTGTCGAGAAATCTGAATGCCGACAGAATCCTTGCATATTTGGGCGATGTCGAGCATATTTACCGTTGGCAGGAGCGGTATGCGCTGATGATTCGCAATGTCGCACGGGAGCAAGGGGTTCGCCTGTTGGACATTCGCGATGCTTTCCTGGCACAGCCGAGAATGACGGATTTGATTTGCATCGACGGCATTCATCCGAACGAAAAAGGACACGCCATGCTCTACGACATCCTGACCGCAGAGGCATAATAAAAGGCACAACGCAAGCGAAAAAATGCGTTGTGCCTTCTTTTATTGTTCCATATATTCCGAATACGGATTCGGATGCACATAAAGCGTATGCTGATGCGTGAATGTTACGAAGCCGGGGCGTGCGCCGCTCGGCTTTTTTACGTATTTGCGCATTGTATAATCCACGGGAACATTGGAAGATTGTGCCCCCTTGGAATAAGCCGCGGCAATCTGTGCGGCCATGCGGACGGTTTCCTCATCGGGATTTTCACCCACGATGATAACGTGTGAACCGGGCATATCCTTTGCGTGCAGCCAGATTTCATTCGGCTGGGCCGTGAATGTCAGTTTATCGTTTTGCAGGTTGTTGCGCCCGACGAGAATAATGCTTCCGTTGGGAAGTGCGAATCGCATGGGTTTGGAAGGCGGAAGCTGTTTCATCTGACGCCGATTGCGATTGGGCTTGATGTAGCCGAGCTTTTCCAGTTCCTCACGCATTTCAACAAGCGCCGCTTCCTCCGAACACTTGCCGAGATTCTCCATCTGCCCTTCGAGATAGTCGAGCTCCGAGCTTGTGATTTCGATTTGTTCGGCGGCAAGCGATTTTGCGTTGCGTGCCTTTTGATAGAGCTTGAAATAGCGCTGTGCATTCGCACTCGGCGAGAGCTTCTCATCCAACTCTATTTGCATCATCGGCATGCCGTCTTCGTAATAATTCGGCAGCGAAACAACCTTTTCGCCCTTCTTTGCGCAGTGAAGATTCGCCATCAGCAATTCGCCTTTAATGCGATATTCATCCATGCGTTCGCTGCCGAGAAGCGCTTCCTGCTGTAATGCCAGCTTTCGCTCCAATCGCTCGATATTGGTTTTGAGCACACGGTGCATGGTTGAGCTTTTTTGCTGAATGCGTGAAGCGAGATCCCGAGAGAGATAAAACGCATCCATGGCTTCCGAAAGCGTTTCAAAGGGTTGTACATTCAGGTTTTTGCGGCTTTGATATTCAAAAGCCACGAAATCAACGGCTTTGCCCTCCGAATCCGAAAGAATTTGCGGCGATTGTTCAAGATGCGCCAGATTCTGCGCAACACTTTCGCAAGCCGCTTCGAGATTGCATTCATCAATGTGTGCATCCTCGTTTCCGACGGCTCGGTAGGCCAATTCATGCGCCGCCTGTGTGGAAAGGCCGCTGATTGAACGCGCCAACAGTTTCCACAGAAAACCCGATTGTCCGTTGATGGCATCTCTTAACTGCGCAGGCTGAACCTGAGAAAAGGGAATCTTTCCATGTGCGGGCGGCAGTTCATAGCGCAGTCCGGGGAGCACTTCACGCACCGAGGACATGGCTTCGTTTACACGCCGTGCGCTGTCGATAATTCGCCCGTCTCCGCCGACGAAAATCAGGTTTGAATGCTTGCCCATGAATTCACAAATCAGCTTTTTCGTGGCCCGTTCGCCCAGTTCATCATAGTGATCGATGGAAATTTCCAATATGCGGTCGCAATCAATTTGCCGAATGTCGGAAATCCTGCCGCCGATAATGTGTTTACGCATCAGCATACACAAAGCAGGTGCCTCGAGCGGACCGATTTTCTTTTGTTTGGTTAGGTGCGCCCTTGCGCAATCCGCACCGGCGGAAAGCAGTAAAAGGTGATTCTGCCCGTTGTTGCGAATCGTAAGATTCAATTCATCGCGTTCGGGCTGTACAATGCGGTCGATTCGACCGCCGACAAGTGTATTTCGAAGCTCGTCCGTTAAAAAAGAGAGCGTCAATCCGTCAAGAGGCATAAGCCGATTCCTCCGATAATCCAGTTTCCTATTTATTATAACTGATTTTCGATGGTTGCGCAACCGTGAAATCTGTGGTAGAATAACGCTATACTGAGTGACGGAAAGGACGCATCGAATCGATGGAAAATATCAGAAAATCGGATGAAAAGCGCATGGTTCGCATTATTCCGGATTATACCGAAATGGCGGCAGGGTCTGTTTTGATTGAATGCGGTCGCACACGAGTGATTTGCACGGCCTCCGTGCAGGAAGGCGTACCGCCGTTTTTGAAAGGCAAGGGACAGGGCTGGTTGACTGCGGAATACGCAATGCTTCCCGGCGCAACGCCTGACAGAAAGGCGCGAGACGGCATTAAAAAGGACGGACGAAGCGTTGAAATTCAGCGTCTGATCGGTCGCTCCCTGCGTGCGGCCTGTGATTTGGGCTTGCTGGGGGAACGAACGGTATATATCGACTGCGACGTGATTCAGGCCGATGGCGGCACACGCACGGCTTCCATTACAGGCGGATTCGTTGCGCTTTGTCTGGCGGTTGACAAGCTGCTGAAAGCGGGCAAAATCACGGATTCACCGATTATCCGACAGGTAGCGGCCATTTCCGTAGGCGTAATCGACGGAACTTGTACGCTGGATTTGGAATATGCTCAGGACAGCCGTGCACAGGTCGATATGAATGTTGTGATGACGAAAGACCGCAAGGGCAATGTCGGCTTTGTCGAAGTGCAGGGAACGGGCGAACACAAGTGTTATTCCAGAAACGAGCTGAATCAGCTGATTGATTTGGCGGAAAAAGGCGTTTTTGAATTGATGGACGAACAGCGCAGTGCGCTGGGCGATCGCGCGGATGTGATTTGCCGAAAGCCGAAATTGGTGCTGGCGAGCAATAATTTCGGAAAGCTTCGGGAACTTCGTGTGATGCTGGGCGATGCTTTTGATGTGCGTTCCATGCGGGATATGGGCATTACGCTCGACGTGGATGAAACAGGCGAAACGTTTGAAGAAAATGCGTTGCTCAAGGCGCAGGCGCTGATGGATATCTGCCACTGCGCAACGCTTGCGGATGATTCCGGACTGTGCGTTGAAGCATTGAACGGGCGTCCGGGCGTGCATTCCGCACGCTATTGCGGCGTACACGGCGATGATGAAGCGAATAATCAACTGCTTTTGAAGGAATTGGAGCAGGCAAACGGATCTCGCAGTGCATATTACGGTGCGGCAATCGCCCTGTGCCGTCCCGGCCGTGAACCCGTAATCACGTTCGGAAAGTGCGAAGGCGAAATTCTGCGTGAATATCGCGGAACGGGCGGATTCGGTTATGACCCGCTGTTTCTGTCGAAAGACCTGGGCGTAACGTTTGCGGAAGCGGATATCGAAAGCAAGAATCGTGTTTCGCATCGTGCACGGGCAATCGAGGCACTGATCGAACGCCTGAATCAAGAAAATGACTAGAATCGCAGTGATTTCCGATTCCCACGGCGGAACGGTACGCCTGAGTATGTTTGCAGAGCTTGTTCATAAAGAGCATTTCGATGCAATCATTCATTTGGGAGATGGCCAGGGAGATGCGAAGTGGCTGAAAAAGAATGTCGATGTGCCCATCCATTTCGTTGCGGGAAACTGCGATTGGCATTCGGACGCACCACGGGAAGCTCGTTTGAGCTTTGATGGAATACGCATTCTCGCCGTTCATGGCGATAAATATGACGTGAAGTTTGATTTGTCCACGCTGTCCTATTATGCGGAGGATATCTCGGCACAGCTTGCGCTGTACGGGCATACGCACAGGGCCTTTGCGGGCTATGTCGGCTGTATATTGATGGTGAATCCCGGTGCATTGAAGGATGGTCGTTACGCCATTGTCGAGATTCAAAACGGACAGATTATTCCGTATCTGAAGGAGCTGTAAATGAATAAACCGATAACCGTTCGCCCCGCCGACGCAGAAGAATTCAAAACGATTTACGGTTGGATGGAAAAGCAATTCCATGCGGGCGAACTGAAATACTTTTCCTCGCTGCAGCAGTTTCGTGCGCAAAAGCGCTATGAAGTATACGGGCTGTGGTCGGGCGAAAACATGATTGCTTATGCGCTGTTCGCTTTCACGCAGGACAAGCGGTTTGCATTGCTGGATTATTATGCGGTTTTGCCGCAATATCAGTCGCAAGGCTGGGGCGGCAGGTTTTTGAATATGCTTTGCAAACAGCTTCCCTGCGAAGCAATCATCCTCGAGGTGGAAGACCCGAAATATGCGCCGAATGCAGCCGAGGAAGCACATTTCGCCCGAAGAATCCGCTTTTATGAGCGAAATTCCTGTCGGCATTCTGCGGTGAGCCTGAATCTTTGGGGCTTTGATTACATTATCATGACGATACCGATTGATTCCGAACCGAATGCGGATGAAATTCATTCGGCACTGGAGAATGTTTATC
>CAVHAH010000094.1:3305-8025 GCA_963633785.1 bacterium | reverse complement strand
TGGTGGGAACAACAGGGCTCGAACCTGTGACCCTCTGCTTGTAAGGCAGATGCTCTCCCAGCTGAGCTATGCTCCCGTACCATTTATCGTACACTCTCGCGACGACGTTTTATATAATACACGAAATCAAAGCATTTGTCAATACCTTTTTGAGGATTTTTGAAATTTTTTTTCATGCCTTGCGGGGAACAAGAACGCTTTATAAATCAAACAGCTCGCTCATGGTGATTTGATCGAACTGATCGGCTTTCTTGAGCTTGCGTTTGGATGCGTTTTCCGTTCCTTTGGCATTCAGCCTTTGAATTTCATCCTTGGCGTTGCGGTATTTCTTTTCGAGCTGGCGATACTCGGCTCGAAGCTGATCGTACTGGCGCTCATACAGCTGTGCTTTCAAAAGAGCGCCGGAAGCGTCTTTTTCCGCGCGGGTACGCAGTGCGTTAATCTGCTCAATGCGTTGATTCAAGTCGCCGATGCGCTTTTCACATTCGTCCAAATCGCCTTCGAGTTTCTCGGAATAGGTGCGCTCTTCGGACAGTGCATCGTTGAGCGCATCGATTCGGCGGTGACACTGGTAATCATCCGTGCGCAAACGGTCCATTTCCGCGCGCAGCGATTCCATCTCCCGAAGGCGGACGTTGGCGTCATTGCGCTGACGGAGCGCTTTTTGCCAATACACGAACAGCAATAAGCCGATCAGGAAGAGGAGTATCGACAATATCATCCATATATTCAAGTAATCAACCTCACATTCGCTTATCGGTTTTATTATATCGCAGAAGGATGCCTTTGTCCAGTGGTTCGAATCTCCGAAGGCATACGAAAACGCAGCAGGCTTTCGGGCGCTGCTGCGTTCATTGCGGGGCGGTTATTCTTGAATAACCACGGTTGTTCCGTAGGGGCAGTTATCGTAAATCCATTTGGCGTTCTCGACGCTCAGGCGGATGCAGCCGTGCGAGGCTTTACGGCCGAGATTCTTTTCGCTGCCGACCTGCTTTTTGCTCTTGTTGTAGGTGATGGAGTGGAACAGGATGCCGCCCACGATGCCGTAAGCATATTTGGCATAGCACTTGTAGGTTTTGAACCAATACCATTCGCCGTCTTCCAAATCCAGCTGACCGTAGGCCTGATAGGTTCCCGTGGGTGTCGGCGTGTCATTCTTTCCCGTGGAGCAAAGCATTTTGCGTTCGGGAATGGAATACGCTTCGCCGTCCCAGCGGTAAACATAAACCGTCTGATCGGAGAGGTCTACGTAAATCTTGTAGGGGAATACGTATTCCTCCGAAGGCAGTGCGTCTTCCGAGAAGAGCAGGCGTTGTGTGGCTTCGTCTGCGATGCCTGTTTCCTCAAGACCGTTTTTGCGCTGGAAATACATCAGCGCGCGCTGTGAATTCAAGCCGAACTGCTTGTCCGGTCTGCGGTAAAGATAATTCAGATATTTCAAACGCGCCTGTATGCGATAGACTTCCATGTTTTCATCGCCGAGAGCGACATCCTGGTGATACACCTCGAAGGATTCGAGACCGTTGGCATAGTCCAGAATCAAATCGGTTATCTCATCGTTTGCTTCAAAGACGGTCGGTTCCGGTTCGGGAGTGGATTTCAGCACGTCGGCCACCATGGGAAGCTCTCCCGGTGCGGCGGTCGGGACGGGAGTGGGTTCGGGCGTCGGCGACGGCGTGGGGAGGAGGTCGTAGCTGTAAAGGTATTCTTTGAATGTTTTAATGGCGGTCTTGCTGGTTTTTCCGATTTTGCCGTCGACTTTTCCGTACATGAAGCCCCATGTGGTCAACATGGTCTGAATGCGGGTGTTGTCATTGTTTCCGGACAGCGCATCGGGCGAAGGCAGCGTCAGCGTTGATGCATCGGAATACAGCAGCAGCTGGGTTGCGTAATCCGCAATGCCCGTGGCTTCCACGCCGTTGAGACGCTGGAAGTATTTCACGGCATCTTCGGTATTCTGACCGAAGGCGCCGTCGGCCTCGCCGTCTTCCAGAAAGCCCAGTTCAATCAAACGAGTCTGAAGACTCAGAACGTTTTGAACGGTGTCATCGTCACGATCGCCCTTTTGCAGCGTCGGAAATTCTTCGGATTCGGACGTATTCGCGAATTCATCTTCCGAAGAATCGATTTCCTCCGAAGAAGCGGCCTCCTCGGCAACCACCGGGTCGGTTTCCTCCTCAAAAGTCATTTCGGCAAAAGTCGGCGTGATTCCCCCAAACAGCAAAGTAATCACAATCACGGAACTTACAATACGACGAAACAAATTACCTGCACCTCGCAATTCGGAATATTCTCAGATTTAGACCTATATAAAGTGTTTTTTGTTGCAGAAAAAACAGAAAATTAACCGTTCTCGCTCAAGTCGACGACGATATCATCGGAATCCTCTACCACCATCGCACATCCGCAGGACAGCAACAGGAGAATCGCCAAAAACAATGCGAGCAGTTTTCTTTTCATGGAAAGTCCTCCCAATCAGTTTTCATGGTATTGATGCGAGAATTTTTTCAGCTCGGGCGAACGGAGCATCACGGGAGAGACCGCAAGCGCAATAACCACGCTGGCCAGCGCCTGTGTCAGATTTCCGGGAACGGAAGCGAGTGCGCCCGAACGCAATCCCATGATAACCGCCTCGAAAAGCAGATAGCCGAGCACCATAAACAGTTCGGAGGCAATGGCCGCCGGAATGCGGAAAAGGCCTTTGCGGCGGGAGAGAAGCATGGCAATGGCGAATACGCCCGCCTTGATGATGAATGTTGCGGGAACATAAATCAAATAACCGCTGAACAAATCCGCCAGCGCAGAGCCGATGCCCGCCGCAATCATTCCGGGGATGCTCGGAAACAGGAATGCGCAAATCAGGATAACGGCATCACCGAGATTGGCGTAGCCGTTGACCATCGGAACGGGAATGCGAATGAAATAAGTGGCCACGCAGGTCATCGCAGCGAACAGCGCGGTAACGACATAGCGGAAATAATGCTTCACGGAAATACACCTCCAATATTCGTTGTGCATTACTATAACAGGTGTCTGTGTAAATATCAACGGCGTGAAGGTTGTTCTTTTTTTATTCAGTGAACGTTTTCGATTCATTCATAAGAATCCGTAAATTTGTTTATGATTTTTTGCTATGATAACGCCATCATGCGACACGAAATGGAGGAATTTGCATTGATCGAAGTGAAGCACCTGACAAAGCGATACGGAAATCATGTCGCAGTGTCGGATTTGTCGTTTACCATTGAAAAGGGCATGGTTTACGGTTTCTTGGGCCCGAACGGTGCGGGAAAATCTACTACCATGAACATCATCACCGGATGCCTGGGCGCAACGGACGGCGAGGTTTTCATCGATGGCCATTCCGTTATGGAAGAACCGATGAAGGCGAAAAAGCTGATCGGGTATCTGCCGGAGCAGCCGCCGCTGTATTCGGACATGACGCCTGCGGAATATCTGCACTTTGTGGCCGAGGCCAAGGGAATCGCTCACAAGGACATGGAAAAACAGATTCGGCGCGTAATGGAGAAAACCAGGCTTGAAGATGTGCGCAATCGCCTGATTCGCAATCTGTCGAAGGGCTATAAGCAGCGCGTCGGCATTGCACAGGCTTTGCTGGGCGATCCCGAGGTGATTATTCTGGATGAACCCACGGTCGGTCTGGACCCTGCGCAGATTATCGAAATTCGCGAATTGATTCGAGAGCTCGGCAAGGAACACACGCTGGTGCTGTCGAGCCACATTCTAAGTGAGGTTCAGGCGGTCTGCGATTCCATTATGATTATCTCCAAAGGACATCTGGTGGCCAGCGATACGCCCGAAAGATTAACGGCGCTGCTTGCGGGAACGGAATCGCTGAAGCTGGAGATTAAGGGCGGCGAGAAAGAGATTCGCGCTATCCTTAAAAACGTGAACGGCATCGAAGAAGTGAAATTCACGAACAAAGGCGAGGAAACTTCTCTGCTGGAAATCAAAGCGCAGGAGAATACGGATATTCGGGAAATGCTGTTCCATGCATTCGCACAGGCGGATTTGCCCATTCTGGAAATGGCACGCTCGAGAGCGACGCTGGAAGATGTATTCCTTGAATTGACCCAGAGCGAAGCGACCGAAGAGGATTCCGGAGAGGAGAGGAAAGAAAAGTGACTGCGGTATTCAAGCGGGAGGTCGGCTCCTATTTCAAAGGCGTGCAGGGCTATCTTTTGTCTGCGTTTCTGCTGATTTTTGCGGGCATATACTGCATGGCCTACAATCTGAGCGGCTATTATGCCAATTTCGAATATGTATTGAATGCGATTTCGTTTATTTATCTGATTGCGGTTCCGATTATCTCCATGCGCTCGCTGGCGGAGGAGAAGCGGCAGAAAACGGATCAGCTGCTCTATTCACTGCCGATTCGCCTGTCGGATGTGGTGCTGGGAAAATATCTTGCCATGCTTTGTCTGCTGGGCGTTCCCACGGTGATTATGGCATTCTATCCGCTGGTGCTTTCCCAATTCGGAACGATTTCCTTCGCAACCGCTTACGGCGCACTGGTGGCGTTTTTCCTGATGGGCGGATGCCTTTTGTCAATCGGCCTGTTCATCTCCTCGATTTCGGAAAGCCAGGTGGCCGCAGCGGTCATCACTTTGGTCACGATGCTGCTTCTGTATTATATGAATTCGCTGAGCAGTTTTGTTTCCTCCACGGCTTCCGCATCGCTGATTGCACTGTCGGTAAT
>CAVHAH010000094.1:0-3295 GCA_963633785.1 bacterium | reverse complement strand
TTTCTGTTTGCGGTGATTGTCTACGCCTTCACGAAAAACTATATCGTTGCGGCGATTGTGGGCGTGGTGCTCATCGGCGGACTGCGCATCTGGTATCAGATTGACGCCTCCGCATTCAAGGGACTGTTCGGTTCCATGATGAGCGCCGTGAGCGTGTTTGATCGCTTTGATACCTTTGTAGACGGCATATTCGACCTTACGGCTGTGCTGTATTATATATCCATCAGTGCGGTCATGCTGTTCCTGACGGTGCAGGTAATGGAGAAAAGAAGGTGGGCAGAATGAAAAACGTAAAGCAATCCATTCGCCGGATGTTCGGCGGACGTTTCCGTGCGGGCAGTTACTCCGCTTTTGCCGCTGTGATTGTTATTGCGATTGCGGTGATTGCGAATATGATTTTCTCCGCACTGCCCGCAACGGCAACGCAGATTGATTTGAGCGGCCGTGATTTGTACAACCTGAGCGATCAGACAAAACGCATTGTCGCTTCGCTGGATAAAGACGTGAATATGTACATCATCTGCAATGAGGGCAATGAAAATGCAACGATTCAGCGCCTCCTGCAGCGTTATGAAGGCTTGTCGGATTATATTCATGTTCAGTCGGTCGACCCCACGGCGGAACCGACCTTCCTGGACGCTTACGACCTTGAAATTTCCGATCTGTATGAAAACAGCGTTTTGGTGGAATGCGATTCGAAGTCCCGTTTGGTAAGTTATGCGGACATTTTCGTTACCGAATACGAAATGGATTACTCCACCTACAATTACACGAGCACGACCAGCTTTGACGGAGAAAACGCATTGACCAATGCGATTCATTATGTTTCCGACGACAATCTCCCGAAGGTCTACACGCTGAACGGACACGGCGAAGCGGAATTGAGTGATGATGTGGTCGAGATGCTCGAACAGGATAATTTCGAAGTGGAAAGCCTCTCGCTGCTCTCTATGGAAAGCGTACCCGAGGATGCCACGGCGCTGATTATCAATGCGCCCACTTCGGATTTGAGTACGGATGAAGCCGATATGCTGATTTCCTACCTCGAAAACGGCGGCAATATAGCGTTGATGACGGGCTATATGGAAGAAGATGCCATGACGGAATTGAAGCGTGTGACCGAATCGATGGGTCTTACCGCACAAACCGGTCTGATTATCGAATCCGATCAGATGATGCATATGAACCGCTATCCGTATTATCTGCTTCCGAATATCGAAAGCCACGAAGTAACGGATCCTCTGATTGAAGGCAATTATTATGTCATGGCGGCGCTGGCACAGCCGATTGCCGAAACCGAAGATGCAACGGCTTCGATTACATGGTTGCTGACCACCTCCGACAGCGCATTCACCAAGGCAGAAGGCCTGAATACGCAGTCGATTGAGCAGGATGACGATGATACGGTCGGCACGTTCCACATCGCCGCAATTTCCGAAGGCACCGGCAAACTCTTCTGGGTCAGCAGCGATACATTGCTCGACAGCCAGATTGACCGCGCGGTTTCGGGCGCCAACAGCGATTTGTTCCTGAATGTGCTCAACTATATGGGCGGTCAGGAGGAGAGCATCTCCATTCGTGCGAAGTCGATGGATACGCAGCGGCTGACGGTTACGCAGAGTGAATCTTCGATGTGGAGCATTCTGATGATCGGCGTGATTCCGCTGACGCTGATCGGCATCGGTATTTGTGTTCGTGTAAGGAGGAAACGCAGATGAAACGCATGAAAAAAATGCTGCTGCTGTTTGCGGCACTGGTGATTTTGCTGGGCGCATACGGCGTGTTGGTCAACAGGGAAACCGAAACGGCCGTTGTCGATGAGGAAAGCGGAACCTTCGAATTGACCGAGCAGACCGCCGATGAATTGACTTCGATTTCCTGGACACAAGACGAAACGGAGTATTCATTCACCCGCACGGACGGCGTGTGGTATGTGGCGGATAACGATTCTTATCCCGTTGCGCAGGAAAAAATCGAGAGCCTGTGCGAAGATTTGCTGGAAATGAAGGGAAACCGCAAGCTCGAAAATGTCTCCGATTTGAGCATTTACGGTTTGACCGAGCCGGCATTCTCCATTACCGCCGCATGGTCGGACGGCACGCAAACGGTGTACAGCATGGGCGATGCAACGCCGTTTGCCGACGGATATTATCTGACGCTGGAAGAAAATGCATCCACGGTTTATACCGTGTCCGAATCGCTGAGCGACCTTTTTGATGCGACGATGGACGACTTTACACAGACGGAGGACGTGCCTTCTGCGGAAGATGTAACTCGAATCACAATCGGCAGTTCGCTGGATGCCTCTTTGCAGGAGGAAAGCAGCACTGTCAATGCCGCACAGCTCTGGTATGACGCAAACGGCAATGCCCTTGACGGCGTGGATGATTTGGTTTCTGCGTTTGGCGAAATCGAATGGGCGAGTGTGGTCGAAGCAGTGGCAACGGAGGAACAGTTGACCGAATGGCAGCTGGATGATGCGAATGCGATTGCCGTTACACTTTACGGCGATGAAAGCAATGCGGAAATTCTTTTCGGAACAACGGATGAAAACGGCGATTATTACGCACGCCTGCCCGAATCCGATATGGTCTATACGGTTTCCGCGGATACGGCTTCCGCATTGATTAACGCAACGTCCGAATCGATGCTGAGCCTTGCGCTTATCGAAACGGAATACGCACAAGTGCAGGAAGCGGTGTTCACGGTCGGCGAATTGAATTATACCATTACCGAAAAAGCCGAAACGGAAACCGATGCCGAAGAATCCGAAGATTCCGAAGAAACAGAGGAACAGGAAGATCCCGATGAAACGCTTTGGAATCAGGTAACGGCCGTTCAGGCCACCGAAATGCTGAACGAATCCGCATCGGGTGAATCCGTGCTGACCATTGCGGTAACGGCGAAAAACGGTAATTCGGCAACGTTTACCTTTGCGGAATATAGCGCCGAAAGCTATACTGTGACTGATGGCTCACGCACAATGCTTGTGAATGCCGATTCGATTGACAAACTGATTCGAACAATCAAAAATATGTGATTCTGTGTGCGCCCCGACTCTTGAAATTCAAAGAGTCGGGGCATTTTCGGCCCAAATAAGCCGTAAAATCGGGAGTTGTGTTAACTGATTGAAAAACCGCAAAAAAGGGGTTGACAAAGGGGCGGAGGTGTGATAGAATTCTCAACGTTGTCGCGATTGCGACACGCGATCCTTGAAAACGATACAGAGAAACGTAAAAACGTACAAGAAACAGTCAGATTCGAATGAGTGAAACGCTTGGACGAACGCTGAAAG
>CAVHAH010000093.1:0-8058 GCA_963633785.1 bacterium | reverse complement strand
CCCTTCTTCTCGAAGACGGCCTACGACCAGGACGTTTATGCGATGACGCAGCTGAGCCTGCTGAACTCTGACCGCGAGGGCAATGTGGTGCTCAACGGCATCGAAGGCGAAGTGATTCCCTACAACGGAACCGACTACACCTATTACAGCATCGCAAACTGCGAAATCGTTGAAAACGAAGACGGCACGGTGGATTACAACATCACCATGCGTGATGACGTGACCTTCTCCGATGGCGTTCCGATGACCATCGACGATGCGATCTTCAACTTCTACGTATTCCTCGATCCGACCTATGACGGCTCCTCTACGCTTTATGCGATGCCGATTGAAGGTCTGGAAGAGTATCGCAGCAATATGTCTTCTCTCGCAGACGTAATCTTCGCGGCAGGCGAAGAGAACACCGACTACACCTACTTCACCGCCGAACAGCAGCAGAAGTATTGGGATACCTACCACAATGAGGGCGGCGCCGCATTCGCACAGGAAATCGTTGATTACTGCGTGACCAATTACGGCAGCTACCTCGAGTCCTTCGGCAACAACGAAGTTGCGCTGGGCATGGGCATGTGGGGATTCGGCGACATGGATGAAAACGGCAATTTCGTTTCTTCCGACGGCATTTCCTACGACCTGACCACCACCGCACCGACCGCCGCAGATTACTGGACGGCCATCGTGAATGCTTATGACGGAGACATCGCCACTGCGACCGCAACCGAAACCGCAGGCTCCACGCTTGAGCAGCTGACTGCGGATATTCTGGGCGCAGAATATCAGGCGGGCGTTGCTACCGGTGATTCCGCTGCGAATATTTCCGGTATCAAGAAGACCGGCGATTACTCCATGACCGTTACCCTGACCGAGTTCGATGCAACGGCCATCTACAACATGGGCATTGCGGTTGCTCCGATGCACTACTACGGCGACGAGAGCCTGTATGATTACGACAACAACATGTTCGGCTTCCCCAAGGGCGATCTGAGCAGCGTGAAGGCAAAGACCACTCAGCCCATGGGCGCAGGCGCATACAAGTTTGTTTCCTATGAAAACGGCGTTGTGACCTTCGAAAAGAATGAAAGCTACATCTTCGGCTGCCCGAAGATTGATTACATCCTCTTCAAGGAAGGCGCTGAAGGCGATAAGCTGACCGGCGTTGCCACCGGCACGTTCGACATTTCCGACCCGACCTTCAACTCCACCACCATTGCCAACATCAAGGATTACAACGGCAACGATTCTCTGGTTGGTGACGTGATTACCGCCAAGACCGTTGACAACCTCGGCTACGGCTATCTGGGCATTTGCGCAGACAACGTTAAGGTTGGCGAAGACAAGGCTTCCGAAGAATCCAAGAATCTGCGCAAGGCCTTCATGACTCTGTTCTCCGTATATCGTGATTCCGTTATCGATTCCTACTACGGCGAAATCGCACAGATCATCAACTACCCGATTTCCAACACCTCCTGGGCGGCACCGCGCGTATCCGATGAAGGCTATGCGATTGCCTATTCCAAGGACGTGAACGGCAATGACATCTACACCTCCGAAATGAGCGAGTCCGAGAAGTACGATGCGGCTCTGGCAGCGGCAATCGATTACCTCAAGGCGGCAGGCTACACCTGGGACGATGCAGAAGGCAAGTTCACCGCAGCTCCGGAAGGCGCGAAGATGAGCTACGAAGTGATTATCCCCGCAGACGGTGTGGGCGACCATCCGGCATACGGCATTCTGACCGCTGCGAAGGAAGCACTCTCTACCATCGGCATCACGCTTGAAATCAACGACCCCTCCGATTCCAATATCCTTTGGGATAAGCTGGATGCGGGCACCGGCGAAATGTGGACGGCTGCATGGCAGGCAACGGTTGATCCGGATATGTATCAGATCTACCACTCCTCCAATGTTGTCGGCCTGACCGGCAGCACCAACTCCAACCACTACGCACTCACGGACGACACGATGGATGACCTGATTATGCAGGGACGTTCCTCTTCGGACAACACGACCCGCAAGGCCATCTACAAGGAGTGCCTGGACATCATCCTTGACTGGGCGGTTGAACTGCCGACCTATCAGCGTCAGAATGCGTTCATCTTCTCTACGGAGCGCGTAAATCTTGACACTGTAACGCCGGACATCACCACCTTCTGGGGCTGGATGAACGACATCGAAAAGCTCGAGATGAAGTAATTCTGAAATTCTTCTCTCGGCTCGGAGCGAAAGCAGCGGACGTGCATTCCAATCGACGCGTCCGCTGCGATTGCGCTCATCATTAAGAATCAATACGAATACGGCGGTGTTACGATGATTAAATTCACCATTAAGCGACTGCTGACCTGTATATTGATCTTTTTCTTCGTAATGCTGATCGTATACGGTTTAATGTACAGTCTGCCCACCAGTTATGTGGAAAAGACGGCGCGCGAGCTGGCGACCAAGCCCGGCAGTCAGAAGAGTGCGCAAGAGTGGATTGCCGAGCTGAATGCACAGTACGGCATGGACAAAGGTCTGGTTCCGGGATACTTCACATGGCTCAAGAATGCCGCAATCGGCAATTTCGGCGATTCGTGGCAGTGGACCAAGCCGGTTACCGAGGTGTTCCATGAATGCATATGGTATAGCTTTGCGCTCGGTCTGGTTTCTTTTATTCTGGAGATTATCATTGCGGTGCCGCTGGGCGTTACGGCGGCTCGAAAGCAGTACAGCTTCACGGACTATGCCGTTACGGTAATTGCGCTGATCGGCATTTCCATGCCCACGTTCTTCGTGGCCACGCTGCTGAAACTCATTTTTTCCGTGAAATTGGGCTGGCTTGAAATCAGCGGTATGCAGGGACGCGACTACGTCACGCTGTCGCAGTTCGGGAAGTTCCTGGATATGGCGAAGCATTTCATTCTGCCCGCATTGACGTTGACCATTATTTCCATCGGTTCTCTGATGCGCTATACGCGCACGAATATGCTGGAAGTTCTGAATGCCGATTACATTCGCACGGCGCGCGCAAAGGGCGTTCCGGAGAAGAAGGTTATCAGCTATCACGCCTTCCGCAACACGCTGATTCCGCTGGTGACCGTGTTGGGCGGATCACTGCCGGGACTGTTCTCCGGCGCACTGATTACCGAAACGCTGTTCGGTATTCGAGGCATCGGCTATATTTCCTATCAATCGATGATCGGCGGAGACATTCCGTTCACGATGTTCTATCTGGCGTTTATTTCCATTTTGACGCTGCTGGGAACGTTGATTTCCGATATCCTGTACGCTGTGGTTGACCCGCGCGTGCGCTTGAACTGAGGAGGGAGCTTTGAATGAGTAGTAATCAGCTGTATGAGGCCCTCAAGGCCAAGCACTCCCTCGAAAAGGAAACGGATTCCCCTAGCGAAAAAGCACTCGGCGATGCGTCGCGCGTGAAGGTGCTCAGCCCTTCCGCACTGGTTTTCAAGCGTTTTATTCGCAATAAGCTGGCCATTGTCGGAACCTGCATTTTGCTGTTCATGTTTTTGTTTGCCTTTGTAGGACCGCTGTTCTATCCCTATCGGCAAACGGAGATTTTCTATAAATACGATTATATCACGACCACCTATGCGGGTGCCTCGGAACGCACCGCCTATACGGGCTATCAAGTGCCCGAAAGCACGGAGAGCATTCCGGAAAGCGTTCGCTATAAAATCAACACGACCATTCATTCAATGAAGACCGATGGGCAGACGAGCCAGATAATTTCTGACGGCGATGCGTATTATCTGTTCAGCGAAACGGCACAGAATGTGTATACGCTCGGTGAAATGCCTGCGATTGCCCGTGTTTCGGACGGCGGAACGAAGGTCGCCAACTGGATGAAGATGAGCGGCGTTGAAGTGCTGGACGATTCTTTGGGCGAGGACTTCAAGACGGCGGCGGAAGCGGCGATACAGTCCAAGACCACGGAGTTTGAATTCAACGGCTCGAAATATCAGATTGTCAAGGTCGATAAGATTTCTTCGGAGATTTACGGCGAAGGCGTGAGCGTTGAGTATATCGGACAGGCACCTGCGGAAGGCTTCGAAGATGCGTTGAATGCGGCTCTGGAAGCCGAAACCGCGGCGTTTGAATTCAACGGAACCGATTATCTGATTAACGACGGAATCATCTGTTCAACAGATACTTCGCCGGCAATGATTTATTCCACGCTGGTATTCAATATGTATGATACAAGCGTGACGCTCAGCGATGAGGAAAAGACGGAAGCGCTGCTTCATGCCGCCGATGCGCAGGAATATTCCTTCGGCGAACATACATATTCCGTAAAGACGGACGAAGAAGAGCTGATTCTGTATCGTGACGGCAGTGAAATTGCGATGCTGAGCAATTTTGCGGTGCGTGACGCAAAGGGTAACGATACCTTCGATCTTGATTTCAAGAATGCCCTTGAAGAGGTAATCGTGGCCATGAAGGAGAACGGGCTGAAGAGCGACGTATTCACATACAGCCTGCCCGTGCGTATTTCCGAAGCGGATGAAAACGGCAACGAATACACGGTGTATTCGCTGGACGAAAACGGCAATCAGATTTACGAGGATACCGAGATTACCGTTACGCTCAAAACGGATCAGTATGTTGTGACCTGCGCACAGCTGCGCCACCTGATTGATTTGAATGCGTCCCCGAGTGCAGAGCATATCTTCGGAACCGACGGCGACGGCATGGATATTCTGGCCCGCATGATGTACGGCGGCCGAATTTCCCTGATGGTCGGCTTCGTGGTGGTTATTCTCGAAACCATTCTCGGCGTTATCATGGGCGGCATCGCAGGCTATTTCGGCGGCTGGGTGGACAACCTGATTATGAGATTGGTGGATATCTTCTATTGCATTCCTTCAATGCCGATATTGATTATCATGGGTGCATTCATGGACAGCATGAAGGTTTCCGCATATATGCGCCTGGTTTACATGATGGTTATTCTGGGCGTGCTGGGCTGGGCAGGCGTTGCCCGTCTGGTTCGCGGTCAGATTCTGTCTTTGCGTGAACAGGAATTCATGGTGGCAACGGAGGCGACGGGAATCAAGGTCAAGCGCCGCATTTTCCGCCATCTGGTGCCGAATGTCATGCCGCAGCTGATTGTTTCCGCAACGGCCGGTTTGGGCGGCGTTATCCTTACGGAGAGCACGCTTTCGTTCCTGGGACTGGGCGTGAAACATCCGCTGGCCACGTGGGGCACGATGATTAACTCGGTAACCTCTACGAATGAGAGCATGATTCGATTCACTTATATTTGGGTGCCGGTCGGATTGCTGATTTGTTTGACTGTTGTTGCGTTCAACTTCGTCGGCGACGGTCTTCGCGATGCCTTTGACCCGAAAATGAAGCGCTAAGGGGGTGTGTTCGATGTTTGGTAAAGCAAAGAAGGAAAAAAGTTCCGACTATATTTCCGCACGCGAATCCGCTCGGATTACACGCTTCAATCGAAAGATTACCCGCAAGCTCGAAAAAAAGCGTGAAGGTGCGAAGCATAACCCGAAACTCTATGAAACAACCATGCGCAATTCGGACAACGTGGTTGAATTCGACAATGTTTGCACTTACTTTTTCTCGGATGTCGGAACGGTGAAAGCGGTAGACGGAGTGAGCTTTGACATTCCCCGACATGCCACCGTGGGCGTGGTCGGCGAATCCGGCTGCGGAAAATCCGTTACCAGTTTGTCGCTGATGCAGCTTTTGCAGCGCCCCAGCGGACAGACGGTCGGCGGCGAAATCCGATTCAATCTCGGCAACGGAAAGGCCTGCAATATCGTGAATGCGCCGACATCCATGATGCAGGACATTCGCGGAAATAAGATTTCCATGATTTTCCAGGAGCCGATGACATCGCTCAATCCCGTTTTCAGAATCGGCGATCAGGTGGACGAGGTTACGCGGCTGCACAACCCGAATATGTCTGCGGAAGAAATCAAGGAAAGAACGCTTGAAATGCTGGAACTGGTCGGCATTGCCAACAAGGAAGGCGTTTATACGATGTATCCGCACGAGCTGTCGGGCGGTATGCGTCAGCGCGTGATGATTGCAATCGCATTGGCGTGTTCGCCGACGCTGATTGTTGCGGACGAGCCCACGACCGCTTTGGACGTAACGATTCAGGCGCAGATTCTCGATTTGCTGCAGAATCTGAAGGATAAGCTGAATTCGTCCATCATGCTGATTACGCATGATTTGGGCGTTGTGGCGGGCATGGCGGACTATGTGGTTGTTATGTATGCGGGCCGTGTTGTGGAGAAGGGAACGGCGGACGATATTTTCCATCATCCGGCGCATCCGTATACCATCGGTCTGATGAAATCCAAGCCCGTGGTCGGCAAGAAGGTTGATGAATTGTACAATATCCCCGGAAGCGTGCCCAATCCGGTGAATATGCCGAATTACTGCTACTTCAGGGATCGCTGCGAAATGCAGTGCGAGCATTGCTCGGGAAAATATCCGCCGGAGATTCGCATCAGCGATACGCATATCGTATCCTGCTATCGCTATTTTGAAGGCGGCGAAGTGATGGGCTATCCCAAATCTGTGAATGTGGAGGAACTGTGATCATGGAAAATAAAGTACGCAATGCTTACATGGCCTCCGGATTCGACGGTGCGGAGCATGATTCTCAGTATCTTCTGGTGGTTAAGAACCTGAAGAAGTATTTCCCGATTAAGTCCAGCTTCTTCAAAATGACGGTCGGCAATGTGAAGGCCGTGGATGGCGCCTCCTTCAAGATTAAGCGCGGAACAACGATGGGCCTGGTGGGGGAGTCCGGCTGCGGAAAATCCACGATTGGCCGCACGATTCTGCGCCTGCAGGATAAAACGGACGGCGAGGTTTATTTCAACGGCCGTGAAATCTTTTCGCTGTCGAAGAAGGAACTGCGCGAGGAACGCACGAAGGTTCAGATTATATTCCAGGATCCGTATTCCAGTTTGTCGCCCCGTTTGCCGGTCGGCGAAATCATCGGCGAGGCCGTTCGCGAGCATCATGTTGTTGAAGATGATGAATTTGACGATTACATCACCCGCGTGATGGAGGCCTGCGGTCTTCCCGAATATTATAAGAGCCGCTATCCGCATGAATTCTCGGGCGGTCAGCGCCAGCGCATTTGCATTGCCCGCGCGCTCGCCCTCAATCCCGAATTCATACTTTGCGATGAACCGGTTTCCGCACTGGACGTGTCCATTCAGGCGCAGATTATCAACCTGCTGCGTGATTTGCAGAAGCAGTTCGGCTTGACGTATCTGTTCATTTCGCACGACCTTTCCGTGGTGGAACACATTTCCGACACGGTGGGCGTGATGTATTTGGGCAATATGGTTGAATTCGCACCGACGGAGAAACTGTATTCCAAGCCGATGCATCCGTATACGCAGGCGTTGTTCTCTGCAATTCCGGTTCCGGATCCCGATTACAAGATGGATCGCATTATTCTGGAAGGCAGCATTCCGTCGCCCGCAAATCCGCCGACGGGCTGTAAATTCCACACCCGTTGCCGCAAGTGCATGGAGATTTGCAAGCATGTTGCGCCGGATTTCAACGAATTGGAGCCGGAGCATTTCTGCGCATGCCATCTTTTCAATACACCGGAACGCCAGCGTGAATTGGAGCAGCAAATGCAATGAAGCGGCGTGAATTCGAAGACGACGGGCATA
This sequence comes from bacterium, assembly GCA_963633785.1. Lineage (GTDB taxonomy): Bacteria > Bacillota > Clostridia > Christensenellales > Aristaeellaceae > Faecivicinus. The sequence continues at coordinate 397 of CAVHAH010000093.1, read as the reverse complement.
CCGTGGCGAATATGAATGTCGAGGGGTTTTCGTGGTACCGTCCGGAACAGACAGATGGAATGCCCAAGCCTCAATCCGAATGGACGGGCGACCAGACGCGTGCGGCCATCGGCGGCATTCTCAAAGCGGCGTTGCTGATCTGCGCGATTTTCGCGGCAGGGTATTTCCTGTTCATACTGTTCTGCGATAAGGTGTGGCTGCGGTAAACGCATCGCCTGAAAACGAGAGTCGGTCGATTTCAAGACCGACTCTTTTCCAATTCGAATTCATGCAGAGTTAACATAAAAAAGTGTTGACAAACGGGGGATAATGTAGTATTATATAGAGGTCGTCAGGACAACGGGTTCTGAAAGACAAGGTCCCTTAGCTCAGCTGGATAGAGCGTCTGGCTACGGAC
>CAVHAH010000092.1:393-8071 GCA_963633785.1 bacterium | reverse complement strand
GAATGATCTGCTGTTTCTTTTCTTCCGCTTCGTTTTCTAAATCAGTCAGTGCCTTTTCCCGGTCAGAAACCTTTTTTTCAAGAATCTGCTGTTCGGCTTCATCGTGCTGCAAATCAGAGGATTCCTGATCGATCCAAGCACTCATATCGTTGATGCGCCGCTGAATGCCTTCGCTGCCTTCGTTCGCCGCGCTTCTCTGCGCATTCAAGCGTTCACGTTCGCGATTTCCGGAAGCAATGCGTTCCTTCAACACCTGAACAACGCCCTCACCTGCTTCAACCTCGCGAATCAATTCCTGCACTTCTTCGCGCTTCCGGGCGGTTTCACGTTCCAGACGGTCGAGCGTTTCCTGCGCTTCATCGCGTTCGGTGCCGGTCTTCTCCAGTTGCGCATTCGCCTGCACAATGGATTCGCCCAGCGCCGCAATGCTCTCGGTAAGCTCTTTTTGGCGCACTTCAAAGCGTTCCGTGCGCAGCAGGAAGACATTCAAATCCAGTATTTTCAGTTCGTCGCGCAGTGCAAGATATTCCCTCGCCGCTTCGCTCTGTGCCTTCAAAGGCTCGATGCGCTCGGTCAGTTCCGAAAGAATGTCCTCGACGCGCGTCAGGTTTTCGCGCGTGTGATCCATTCGCCGCTCAGCTTCCAGCTTGCGTGCCTTATATTTGACGATACCGGCCGCTTCTTCGAAAACCTGTCGGCGATCCTCGCTCTTAGCGGATAGAATTTCATCAATTCGCCCTTGACCGATCAGAGAATAGCCGTCCTTTCCGATACCGGTATCTCGAAACAAATCGATGATATCGCGCAAACGGCAGGCCGTTCCGTTCAATTTGTATTCGCCCTCGCCGTTTCGATACACGCGCCGCGTAACCGCAACTTCCGTGTAATCCACCGGCAGGGATTTGTCTTCATTGTCGAATACCAAAGTAACCTCGCAGAATGCAAGACGGCGGCGTTTTTCCGTACCGTTGAAGATTACGTCCTCCATCTTCGATCCGCGAAGCGTTTTTGCGCTCTGCTCGCCGAGTACCCAGCGAACAGCATCCGCAATATTGGATTTTCCGCAACCGTTCGGTCCGACCACGCCGGTAATTCCCTGTTCAAAGGAGATTTCCACGCGGTCGGCGAACGACTTGAATCCATGAATGATGAGTTTTTTCAGTCTCAATTTCCGGCTACAGCTCCCATTCTGTTCAGCGCGTCCCTCGCAGCTTCCTGCTGAGCGCTCTGCTTGCTCGTTCCGCTGCCTGAACCCAGCAGCTGTTCTCCCAGATATACCTGATAATGAAAGGTCGGCGCATGTGCGGGTCCTTCCATCGACACATACCGATATTCCGGCATAACGCCATCACGCTGCATGATTTCCTGAAGCCGTGATTTGGCGTCAAGATGATCCTGAAGCGTTTCGGGATTCAATTCTTCCTTCATTACGCGCAGGATGGTTTCCTTTGCGCATTCAAAACCACCGTCGAGGTACACGGCGGCAAACGTCGCTTCCATTACATCCGATAAAATCGATGCTTTTTCGCGTCCGCCCGTGCGTGCTTCGCCAACCGACAGGCGAATCATTTTGCCCAATGCAATCCGCTTGGCGGCTCGTGCGAGCGTCTCTTCACGCACGATTGCGGCACGGATTCTCGTCAGCTTGCCCTCGTCTACCTCCGGAAGTTTTTCAAACAGATATTCGCTCATGGTCAATTCAAGAACCGCATCTCCGAGAAATTCCAGCCGCTGGTAATGCGGCACATGATGATCCCCGCCGTAAGAGGGATGCGTCAGTGCCGTTACCAGAAGCTGACGATTTTTGAACGTGTAGCCGAGCGATTCGCACAGCTTGTCCATCGATTCTCAGCCCTTTACCTTGATAATCGCATCTACGATGTCGCCCACGGTGCGAATGGTTCCGATGGAATCATCGTCCACAGTCAGGTCGAATTCGGCTTCCAAATCCATGACCAGCATCATCAGATTCGCGCTGTCTGCGCCCAGATCATCCACCATCTTCGCATTTTCGGTTACACGATCTTCACTGACGGGAAGCTGCTCGAGAATATACTTCTTTACCGTTTCAAATACCTGTTCCTTATTCATGATTCATATCCCCCTTTTAATTAGGCCTGCTCGCCTAAATCGGCAAGTCCCGACCGGATTTTCTCAACCACATTGCCAACGAGCATTTCGCGTGCCTGACGAATCGCATTGGAAATCGCTTCCTCACCGGAGCTTCCGTGCGCTTTTACCACAGCGCCTTCAATGCCCAACAGCGGAGCGCCGCCGTAAGCATTGTAATCCATGCTCTTTTTGAGGCTTCTGAAGCCCGGTTTGCACAGCAATGCGCCTATTTTGGTTCTCAGCGATGCAAGCAGATTCTTTTTAATCATGCCCATCAGAACGCTTACAAGGCCTTCCGTGTATTTCAGAATGACATTTCCCGCAAAGCCGTCCGTTACCACAACATCGAAATTGCCCGTCGGAACTTCACGTGCTTCGCAGTTTCCGACGAAATGATAGCCTTTTTGCTCGGACATCATTTGGAACGCTTCTTTGGTGAGCTTATTGCCCTTCTCCGTTTCCGTTCCGATGTTGACAAGACCGACTTTCGGATCATTCACGCCGATTACCGAGCTCATATAAACGCTGCCCATCAAACCGAACTGCGTTAAATACTTCGGCTGGCAATCAACATTCGCGCCGCAATCAATCAGAAGAAACGGACCGTTCGCACCCGGCAGAACGGGAGCAAGCGCAGGACGCTCGATTCCGGGAATACGTCCTACACGCAGCATTCCGCAAGCGAGCACCGCACCGGTAGAACCTGCGGAAACCGCCGCACCGGCACGCTTTTCACGCACCGCCAGCATTGCCTGAACCATCGATGAATTCACTTTTTTGCGAACCGCCAGCATCGGGGGTTCGTCCATCGATATCGTTTCCGAACAATCGATGATTTCGATTCGCTCCCGAACATCTTTCGCATTCGCAAGAAGCGCTTCGATTTCGGCTTTCGGACCGGTTAAAATAATGGAAATATCCTTGAATCGTCTCAGTGCAAGCACTGCGCCCCCAACGGTTGCGTTCGGCGCATTATCTCCGCCCATCGCATCCAACGCAATGACATACCGCTCCATTTCATACCTCCGCCATTTTGAAATACATTCCTATTATACCTGAAATTCAAGCATTTAGCAAGTATTTTATTTTCGGCAATCATATCGGGCAAGAAGCATTGCAATGGCATAGAGATTGTTGAAGCGCCTTTTCCTGTAATTCCCATGATGTACAAAAATACCGCAGACTCGGTTTGAGTTTGCGGTATCTTCTATGTGTATCCTTTATTGCTTCACACGCGGCAATGTCGATCCGCCATAGGGCATTGCGAGCACTGTGGCTTCGCTGCCCAAACGCGCGAATGCTCTGTCGAGCGCTTCCTGAGCCGACTTTGCGGGTTTGAGGAAGATTTTCTTTACGAATTCGGGATCCAAATCGCTGACCAGTTCGATTTCGGCGTTTTGCAGCACCATTGCAATGGCCGCCGCCTTATGACCGCCCAGCTGGAAATCACGTCCGATGCGTTCTATCATGCTTTCGGGAGTCGGCGAATTCAGCATCCATTCTTCGAATACCTTTTCGCCCAAACCCTCTTTGCAGGAACCGATCAGAATAATCGTTCCGCCCTTCTTTACGGCATGTTTGGCATTGTCGAGTGCCTTTTGCGTTTGGTAAAGGTTCAAATCTTTCGGCGCACCGCCCTGCGAAACAATCACGATATCCGCGCGTTCGTCAAGCTCTTTCAGATACATCTTATCCAGGAACTTGCAGCCTTCACGATGGGCCTTCACAAGATCGCCCGCCACAGCCTTCACAATCTGCTTATGTTCATCAAGAACCACATTCACGATGAAGTCCACGCCGACAATCTGCGCCGCCTGTTCCAAATCCTGCCGAAGCGGATTATCATCGAGATTTCCCGCATGACAGCGCGGATCAACCATTTTGCAATGGTTGGCCTGAATGGCTTCACGGGTTGAAACGCCGGGCATAATCGCCTTCGCTCCGCCGGAATAACCTGCGAAATAGTGATATTCGATATTGCCCAGGCAGATTCTGCGGTCCGCTTCTGCAACAACGCGCGTAATATCAATCGGCGTTCCGGTATCGGTTTGCCCCATGTGAACGCAATCCGAACGATCCGAATCTACGCAGCGAATCTCGTTGTAAGCACGTTCGCCCGCAAGTTTCTTCTTCTCTTCTTCGGTATGTGCACGGTGGCTGCCAAGCGCAAAAACGAGGGTAATGTCCTCTTTGCGGCAACCTGCGGAATACAATTCATCCAGCAGCGGCGGAAGAATGCGATAAGACGGCACAGGACGCGTGATATCGCTGGTAATGATTGCGATTTTTTCGCCGGGATGCACGATTTGAGACAGGCGCGGCGTTCCGATCGGTGCTTGCAGCGCACGAACAACTTCCGCCTCGTTCGTCAAATCCTTCTCCACTTTATTCGCCATCAGCACGCCCATCAGGTTTTTCTCGGGCAATTCTACCGTTTGAATCCCGGTTCCGAATCCGAATTCAAGTTTCATGCTTTTCCCTCCTGAGGAAAGGCTTTCGCCGCATGGCGCAGTGCCTTCACAACGGGCAGTTCTTCACCTGTCAGGAAACGAATCAATGCGCCGCCGCCTGTGCAGATATAGCCGATTTTGTCCGTTACGCCGAACTGCTTCGCCGCCGTTACGCTATCGCCGCCGCCGACCACGGTGTAACCTTCGGTATCCGCAAGTGCGTGGAACAGCACTTCCGTGCCGAGTGCGCTTTCGGGCTTTTCGAACACGCCGACGGGGCCGTTCGCAAACACGGTCTTTGAATGCAGAATAATCTCACGGTATTCCTGCGCAGTCTTTGCACCGATGTCCAAAGCATCGAAATCTGCGGGAATCGCACCGATTTGAGCTTCGTCACGCGCACCGTTCTTCACTTGTGCAAGATCCTTCGGCAGTACGATTTTTTCTGCATATTTGGCGTAAATGCCCTTTGCCTTCTCGATGAATTCACCGTAGCCGGATTTCTCGATGAATCCCAGCGTGCCCGATCCGATTTCCTCGCCCTGCGAAGCCAGCAGAATCTGACCGACCAGACCGCCCGTGAGCACATTATCCGCCGCTCCGGAAGCCAGAACGGTTTCCATCATCATAAATGCATCGGAAATCTTCGAACCGCCCAGCACGAATGTGCACGGATGCTCGGGTTTCTCCATCAATTCGGAAACAACGCAGTATTCACGCTCGAACAATCTGCCCATGGCGGAGGGCATTACCTGTTCGAATCCGCACAGCGTCGGCTGATCACGATGCGCCGCAGCGAATGCATCGCAAACGTACAAATCGCCCAACGGTGCGAGCTTTTCAACCACCTGCGTATGCGCCTGCTGTTCATGCGTGAGCTTCAGATTCAATTCAAACAGCGTCTGTTCCTCTGAGCAGAAGCGGACATTGTCCAGAAGAATCACATCGCCGTTTTGCATTTCACGAATCGCCTCGCGCGCCGTCGGGCCGCAGACATCCTCTACCCACTTCACGGTTTTGCCGATCTGTTCGGACAACACGCGTGCATGCGGACGGGTATTATAGAAATTCTTGTATTCAATATCACTGCCCTGATGCGCCATCACAACCACCTTTGCGCCCTTATCGGACAACTCTTTGATTGTGGGTGCGCAGGCGGCAATGCGCTGAATGCTCTTGAGCGAATCCGTTGCACGATCTACCGGCTGGTTCATATCCACGCGGCAGAGCACGGTTTTTCCTTTGACCTCAAACTCATCCAGCGTATAGATGCCAAATCTCATAGCTATTCCTCCCATCGCTTCAAAGGATAATTGAGGGAAGCATCCCTCTGTTTTAAAGGAACGCTTCCCCGATTGCATTTGTAAATTACTTCTTGAACTTACCGATGCCCAGATACTTGTTGGTCTCGGCGGTGCCTTCCTCACGAGTGGGCTGCATCTTCAATGCGGCACGAATGGCATCCATCGTCTCGGGAATCGTAACGGATTCCTGCGGAATGTTGATTGCGTACATGATATCGTTGCCGGATTCGACAATGGAATCTTCCCACAAACCGATTTCATACATGTCGCCGCGGCGGTTGCCCAGGTCGCGCGCATACTTGAAGAAGCTGGCGTTGCCCTTGAAGCCTTCGTCGATGCTGACCACGCGGATACGCGGATGCTTGCGGAACACTTCCAAAGCCATATCCTTCGTGATCTTCTTGCCGTCCTTTGCGGTGGCCAGAACGGTGATGATGTGGCCGTGGGTCACGGGCGTATGCACCAGAATACCGGTTGCCTGAACGTGCGGCATAATGGTCATCAGGTCAACGGCCTGATGCGTCGGGGCCTTTTCCATCTGCAGCGCATTGGTCAGTCCGCGATGATAGTCGCCCGGGTCTGCCACACGGCGGATGATGGTGATAGCGACCTTCTCCAGACCGTATGCACGATCGAGTGCATCCACGGTACGAATCAGACCGGTGGTATTGCAGCTGGTGAGCTTCAGGTAATTTGCGCCCAGGCCCTTTTCATAGTTGGCATAACCGTGGAAGAACACGTCCGCAACGGAATTCTTTTCGCCGCCCTGGAAAATCGCCTTCACGCCGTAACGCTCATAGAGAACCTTATTCTTTGCGCCAACGCCGCCGGGAGCGGAGTCCAGCATGATATCAACCGACTGAATCAGGTCTTCGAATGCGCCTGCAACCGGAATGCCCTGCGCTTCAAAAGCCGCTTTATCTGCACCGTCAACCAGATAGAGATTGTATTTCACATTATTCGCACCGACCATGCCGTTTTCGGCAAGTGCGCGAATGGACAACGTCGGGGCGAGATCGGCGATACCGACCAGTTCCATATCTCCCTGCATTGCAACGCCGTCTGCAAGGCGCTGACCAATCGTGCCGTAACCGGCAACACCGACTCTGATTTTCTTGCCCATGAGAATTTCCTCCCTTATAATGATAACGCAAATTGCGTTCCTTGATTTTATTTTATAATTGCGTCTTCTTTTTGTCAAGCATGATTGAGAAACTTGCTCATTTTAAGCGTGAATTTGTGGTTTTTTTCGCCGCTCGATTGACGCATTTGATTGCTTTATGCTATACTGTTATCACAATGGGGGTGATTCCCGTATGAAAGCGGCACGATTGGATGAGATGGAGCAATACATTCTGCAAAACGAGCGGGCGAGCATTCAGGAACTGATTGAGCATTTCGACATCTCAATCAACACGCTTCGCAGAGATCTTGACGAATTGGAAACACGAGGCCATATCACCAAGTATTACGGCGGTGCTCAAGCGCGTGCGCTGGCGACACTCACGCCCGTTCCCGAGCGTTTCCATAAAAATATACGTGCAAAACGCTTAATCGGTGAATTGGCCAGCACGCAAATACCTTCGAATTCAACGGTGTTCGTGGATTCCGGGTCGACCGCCTCGAATGTGGTGCACGGATTGGAAGGGCGCGGTCGATTCACCATCGTTTCGCATTCGCTGTCCGTTTTAAGCGAAGCGGCACGGCTTAAGGAAGTCAACACCATTTCTCCCGGAGGAATTTACAACGCGTCTATCGGCGCATTTGTCGGGCTTTCCACATTCGAAGCGATTCGAACGATGTCGGTAAATG
>CAVHAH010000092.1:0-383 GCA_963633785.1 bacterium | reverse complement strand
GCTGTGATGGCAGCTAGGGGCGTTTCCATTAAACACGGCCTTTCCAACACCACCTATTTCGAAGCGGAAATCAAGCGGCTGGTAACTTCCAACTGCGAAAACATTATTCTGGTGGCGGATCGAAGCAAATTCGGCGTGGAGGCAATGATTACCTATTGTCCCCTTGAACGCATTTCGACTGTGGTTACCGATGCACGTCCCCGGGAAGAATATCTTGAATTCTTCGATAAACACGGCATTCGACTTTTCTGCGTGGAAGATACACAGAAAAAGGTACCGTAAGAACGAATCATTGAAATAAAAGAACGAACCTATGCAATTTTGTAACGGTTCGTTCTTTTAATTTTATATGTTAATTCCGTACTATTATAAAAATTACAGTT
>CAVHAH010000091.1:5754-8088 GCA_963633785.1 bacterium | reverse complement strand
GCACTTCAAATGGCGCACCGTGAACGACAGCACCGGCACGGGGCGCAGCGATTCAAACAAAAACGCCTTCACACCCGATGCGCACAGCACCAGCGCCGCTTCTTTTGCAAACACGTCTGATTTATTGCGTGAATCGTAAGCAATCGCAACGCCCTGATCGGCGCCGTTGGGAGTAGTTAAAATATATTTCGCCAATGCGCGCGTCACACGGCGCACGTTGTAGATATTCAAACGGTTGGTTCCCGCACCGAGCACACCGCGCATGCCTGCCGTGCCGAACTCCAATTCTCTGTAAAAGCGATCTTCGATTTCCGTGGGATTGTTTTCAATGGATTTCAAATCCGCAACCGTTTCCGCATCCGATGCGAAATCGGTCAACCATTTTTGATAAAGCTGTGCTGCATTCATCGCTCTATCCCCTCTCTGATGATATTCATTTGCCCGATTAAACGTGCCAGATGTCTGCGTTCCTGACGGGCTATCTCCTGAAACGTATTGCGGCAATGCTCGGTTTTCGCGCATCCCGTCAATTCCGTATAAAACAATATCGAATCCTTTTCCGATTGAATCGCATATTCCAGCACCGCTTCGGGGGATTCAAAACCCACTCGGCGCAACGCCATCAAGCCGCTCGAAAACACGATATCGGCGGCCACGGCGCTCAGATATGCGCTCGTTTCTTCGTCGTAATTCTCTTCGGCCGCCGCATCATGGCGTTGCAATGCCAGGTTGTACAGCCGTTCGAATTCTGCGGCGTGAACCACTTCGTCCTCCGCCAGGTGATTCAGAAGGGAAACGGTTTCTTCCGAACGGCTTACCTTTGCGGCGCGCCGATAGAAATCTTCTCCGCGCTTTTCCATTTCAATCGCAATTCGAAGTCCTTCAAGATCATTGAAATATGTCTTCATCGAAAACCATCTCCCTTCCGAATTATGCGGTATCGCCTTACTTTCCTTCCTTATTCTGGAAGTACTCGTTGAGCTGGCGCACCAGTTCGTCCGCATCAGTGCCATGCGCAGCGCACGCATCCTCAAGGCTCTCCATCACAGCATGCGGGCAGCCCAGGCAATGCATTCCGTAGTTCATCATGATAGCTGCGGTATTGCGATCCATTTCAAGGATCTGGATGATGCTCATCTTCTTGGTGATCAAGTGAAATCCCCCTTCGCATAGAAATACAAGCATAGTGTACACCAAAAACCGTTCCATTGCAAGCGTGGAAAAAAGTTTTAATCCGACGATGCCTTGAACGCAAAAAAAGAACCTGCCACTTGAGCAGGTTCTGATGGAGCTGATGACCGGATTCGAACCGGTGACCTCATCCTTACCAAGGATGCGCTCTACCGACTGAGCTACATCAGCGCGCTTCGTTCAACGCAGGTACTATTCTACTACAGAACTTCCAAAATTGCAATAGCAAATTCAAATCTTAACATTTAAATTTTCAACGGGAATTTTGCGGGGGATTGGCGCAGGCATGTTCCCCTTCGGGATTTTCTGTGGTATAATTTATAATGCGCATTTTGATACAGATTTTTTGAAGGAAGGGAAAACGGCTTGAAACGCAAATTCAAAAACAGCATCGGCAAAAAACGCACCAAGCATTTCAGCCCTCTGATTACCCGAATCAATCTTTTGTTTACCGTGTTGATTTTTCTGGTTTGCGGCATTTTGAGCATTTTCACTTATCGTTTTCAATTACAATCGCAACTATCGGATATGACCGCTCAGAACACGGTGCTTTTGCGCACGGTCGCGCAGAACATCAATGCACAGCTTGCGCAGGTTGAGATTATCACGCAGGAAGTGGCCTATGACAGCGAGATTATTCACCTTTTGAACAATCAGAGCCAATCAAGCCAGATTCTGTCCATTCTTTTTTCCGTAAGCAGGAAACTGCAGCAAAACGAAAGCTATCTTTCCACGCTCGGCATGGATATGGTACTGCTCTCCGAAAACGATACCATGGTGGAAAGCTATGACACAATCATCCATGAATCCCGCTTGAAGGAAGATACTTTCTATTCGGAATTTCTGAATACATCAACGCTCTGCGCATGGGGAAATGCCGAGGTGAATTTCCTTTCCACCGCAGGAGAAACCATTCTGCCGTACTACCACAAAGTGGTCACGGGATTGTACAACCGTATCGGAACCGTACGCTGCACCGTGCGAACGGAGAAACTGTTTTCGACATTATCCGAATACGACGGAGGTGCGATGATGGTTCTTCGCAACGGACAGGTGCTGTTCGGCGGAAACGGCAATCAGACACCGGTCGCTAACAGAAGTTCGGGCAGCTGGCGTGAAGGCGATATGTTGTATTTCGCCGTG
>CAVHAH010000091.1:3370-5744 GCA_963633785.1 bacterium | reverse complement strand
TGCCCATCAGCAATCTCAACGCCTCGCTTGTGATGTGCGAACCGTATTCCGTTCTTCAGGCGGCCGCCATTCTGGACGTCGAACGTTCGATGCTGATGATTTTCCTGTTAGGTTTTTTGCTTTTGCTGGTCACCCGAAGGGTGCTTCGAGCCATGCTTTCACGCCTGCACAGACTGACGGAGGCCGTGAGCGACATCCCCGACGATTTCAAGAATCTGACGCTTCCCGAGGTGGGATCGGATGAAGTCGGGCAGCTCAGCCGTGCATTCAACGAGCTTCTCGAACAGGTCGGCACCTATTACGATGCTTTGATTCAAAAGGAAAAAGACAAGCGCCACGCTCAGAGCATGGCACTGCAATATCAAATCAACCCGCATTTCCTGTTCAATTCGCTGTACTGGCTTCAGCTTCAAATGGAGGATGCCGGCATGAATCCCGCTCTGACGGCCTCTATCGAACAGCTCGGGCAGGTTCTGCACTACAATATGCTCGGTTCACGCACCGCTTTGCTTTCGGAGGAAGAGGAGCAGATTCGGGCCTATGTGGGCTTTGTGAGCGCCACGAAGGACAATCACATTCACCTTTCCCTGCAGCTTCCCGAGAATCTGAAAAACGTGCGCATTCTGCGATTGACATTGCAGCCGCTTCTCGAAAATGCCATTGCACACGGCTATATTCCCGGCAAGGATCTTCATATCCGTATTGAATTCAAAACCGACGAAGCCGATGATGTTTTTGTTATTTACGTTCACAACGACGGAAAACGCATTCCGCCCGAACAGCTCGCCGCTTTGCAGGAACATATAGACACGGCGGCGCTGGATGTTGTTCTTACATCGGAACAGAAATCGGGACACGGAACGGCGCTCAACAACCTGTCCCGAAGACTCGCCCTGACTTACGGAGCGGATGCGCGTGTTCTGGTGGAATCCGATGAAAACGATACCTGTATACGCATATTACTGCCGCTTCGACAGTGCTTGAAGAAGGAGAATTTCAATGAGAATTCTAATCGTGGATGACGATCGGATGATTTGCGAAGGAAACGCAAGGCGTATCGCGCGGATGAATTTCAAGGAAATCGAAGACGTTCAATGCGCATATTCCGGAGAAGAAGCGATTTCGATGCTGAAAAGCGAGCGGTTCGATGCTTTGCTCACGGACATTCGCATGGCGGAAATGGACGGTCTTCAGCTGATTCAAGCTTCTCGGGAAATCAACCCGCATCTCATCTGTATCGTAATCACCGCCTACGATCGCTTTCAATATGCGCAGCAGGCACTGCGGCTGGGCGTTGAGGACTTCCTGGTAAAACCGCTGAGCGAACAATCCATGCGAAAGCACATTGAAAGCGTGATTGCGAAATATCAAAAAAGCATTGCGGAGAAAGATTCAAAACTCGAATTGGAAATTTGTGCGCAGGTAGTCAGCGGACAAGCCGATATCGATGCGTGTTTTCGGCAATGCGGCATGAATCCGCCGTCTTGTCCGATTTGCATGGTCGTTTGGAATGAAAACATCGAAAACGATTCCATGCCCGAATGGAACGATTTCTGGCTGTGGAAACCGACGAACAGCCGTTTTCTGCTTGTTGAATGGAAGGCGCAGGAAACAATGCGCCGCCTGAATGCGCTTTGCATTCGAACACATCGCTTTGCGGGCGTAAGTATGCCCGGGAAAAACTTAAAGGAAATGTCCTCGCAGGCGGAACAGGCGTTGGAATTCACATGGGTTGCGCAAACGCCGAGTGCCGCATGCTGGACGGAACAGCAAACAAGCGGCTTCTCCGAAACGCGCCACAGACTGCTTGTACAGGTGCGTGCGCTGAATTCTGCGGAAATCAAGCGCATTTTGAACCGTGAATTCAACGGAATTGCCGATAATAAGCGCAAAAATGCGTGCGATCTGATTCTCGCAGTCGAAAACGAGCTTGCAGATCAACGCGCTTCCATCGGAATGAACGATGTGAATTGTCTTGTTTTGAAACCGGGGCTGGGCATTCAGAATGCGCTGAAAATGCTTTCGGAGGAAATTTCCGCCATTCGCAATTCGGAAACACAGCCGGATTTGCTCAACCCGGTCGTCTACGCGAAACATTATGCGCAGGAACATCTGTATGAAGAAATCGATATGGCCACGCTCGCAAACCGTTTGAATTTAAGCTATGCCTATTTCAGCAGAATTTTCCGCGAACAAGCCGGAACCTCGTTTTCAAGGTATCTCGTTTCCCTGAAAATGCAGGAGGCCTGCAGGCTGCTGTTGAACGGTGAAAAGCTGGTGGACATCGCCGAGAAACTCGGCTATCAGAACCCCGCAAACCTCACACGATCCTTCACGCGTGAAATCGGTTTATCGCCCAGTCGGTGGTTGGAGG
>CAVHAH010000091.1:0-3263 GCA_963633785.1 bacterium | reverse complement strand
CCTTTGCCGCTGCGATATCGTAAATGCACAGGCTCAATTCCGCAAACGCATCCGAACGGCCGCACGCAATGGTGCAAAGCGCATACGCCGCCGTTCCGTATCGCCGAACATCGCTGATTTTCGAAAACAATTCATTGATGTGCGACATAAAACGCCGAAAAGACGCTTCCACACGATGTCCGTAGCCGAAATGCAATATCGCACGATGCGGATCGGAAACATCCGAAACATGAATCGCCTTTCCATTCAGCGTTGCTCCCTGTCCGCGCACGCCCAGGAACATCTCATCGGTGTCCGGTGCGTAAACGCATCCGATTACCATTTCGCCCGCATGTTCATAGGCAATCGAAACACACCAGCCGTGCTGACCTCTCAGAAAGCTCTGCGTTCCGTCAATCGGGTCCACAATCCATCGTCCTTCAACCGATTGCGAACCGCCGCTTTCTTCGCTGTAAAAATCATCCTCGGGAAAACGGGTGAGCAGAATTTCACGAATCATCGTTTCGCTTTTCAAATCGAGATCCGTAACAAAGTCGTTATCCGCCTTTTCCCGCACGCTCAGTGTTCCGTGTGCTTTAAGCATTTCTCCTGCACTGCGTGCCGCTTCCTGCGCCGCAATTATGCGTGAAGTCAAATCCAAATTGATCATTCCCTTCATACAAACAACTTTGGGGACTGCCCGTTTTGAGCAGTCCCCCTTTATCATTCGGAGATTATTCGAATACCAGAGAGGTGCCGTTTGCGTTGTTATACGCTTCCAGAAGGGAAGTGCGCACCGCTTCGCCGCCCATGGAGAGATACGTTTCCACGTAGCTGTCCCAATCGGTATCCAGGCTTGCTTCGCCGGTAATGAACTTGATGCCGGATTCCTTTACAAAGGTATCAAGGTCGGAATAGTAGGTTACATAGTCATCGGAGGTCAGGCCCAGGAACAAATCCGGATAAACCGCAACATCCGTGTAGATTTCAATGGATTTCTGATACAGGCGGCTGGAGAACGTATCGCTCAGCGGGCGAACCATATTCTCAACGGGGATATTGTAGAAGAAGCGGTAAGCCTGCATATCGGAAACTTCGTTGCCCTGCTTGTCCTTGCCGTCAATGCCGAAGTACCAGTCAATGTTGCCATCTGCATCACGGGTCCAGAACTGGCCTTCTACGCCGTACAGCAGCGTCAAATGACCTTCCGTAGAGCATGCGAAGTCAATGAGCTTCAGCACTGCATCAACGTTTTCGCAATCATAGCTGATTGCCATGTAGCTTTCGCAGGGATCCTGAGCAATCACACCGGTTTTGCCGTCGGCACCGACCGGCGGATCGATAACGGTCAGAGAATCCTCGGGGTTCGTGTCGGTATAGCCGAAGCGTGCAACAACATTGCCTGCCGCAGACCACCAGCCGGTCCACAGACCGAATTCGCCGCGAACGACCTTTTCCTGCGTCTGCTGATAGGTAGCCGTGAAGATTTCCGGATCAATCAGGCCTTCGGCGTAGATGTCACGGATGTATTCCAGCGCTGCCTTGTAATCATCAGACAGAACATTCGTAACAACATTGCCTTCTTCGTTGAGGAAGTAGCACTGATCCGGACGTGCGCCGAATGCGCCGAAGAAGGGCGTCAGAGAATAGTAGGTCTGCGCACCGCTGAAGCCGTAGGTGTCATCCTGACCATCCTGATCGGGGTCGTTCTTCGTGAATGCGCGCATGACTTCGGTGAACTCATCCAGGGTGGTGGGAATCTCAAGGCCGACATTCTCCAGCCAGTCCGTACGGATGTTCATGGAATAGTAAGAACGTGCGGTGGTCACGCTGGGAATGCCGTAAATTGCGCCGTCAATGGTGGTACGGGCAAGCATATCCTCGGCGGTATAGCCCTGAACGGAATTCATGTATTCCATGATGTTCGGGTAATTGCCCACCAAATCGGTGATGTCATAGAAAGCGCCTTCAGCCGCATAGCCCTGGAAGGTGCTGGCGTCCATGAAAGCAATCAGATCCGGGATATCGCCGCCGGTGATGAACAGGGAAAGCTGCTGCTTCCAGTTATCGCCGCCCTGAATCAGGTTCATATCCACGCCGATGGTGTCGCGAACGTATTCACGGGTCAATTCGGTGTATTCATTCATCGGACGAGAGGATACGTAGAACATATCCACGGTAACCGGTTCTTCTTCGGCGCTCGCCGCGGGAACCAGCGTCATCGCCATCATCAGGACGATGAACAAAGCAAGGTACTTTTTCATGAGTTTCTCCTCCTCGATATTTATTACAAAGCCTTGCGGCTTGCAATCAGCCTTTCAGAGAACCGACCATAATGCCTTTCACAAAATAGCGCTGCAGGAACGGATATACGCAAATGATGGGCAATGCCGTGATTACAATCATTGCGCACTTGAGCATTTCCGAAGGCATGCTCTGCGCCGCATCGTCATACAGAAGCGTGTTGAATTCGCTGCTCATCAGAATCTGACGCAGAATCGCCTGAATGGGATAAAGGTTGCGATCCGTGATGAACAGAATGCTGTAAAAGTATGCGTTCCAATAGCCTACCGCATAAAACAGCGTAATCGTTGCGATAGAAGGCATCGACAGCGGCAAAAGCACCCGAACAAAGTATCCGATATAGCTGCAGCCGTCGATGGAGCAGGCTTCATACAGCGCATTCGGCACGCTCTTAAAGAAATTGCGCAGAATAACGGTGTTGTAAGTGCTTATCGCAAACGGGAAAATCAGCGACAGGCGCGTATTGAGCAAATGCAGATTCCTGACCTGAAGATAAAACGGAACAAGTCCCGCATTGAACAGCATCGTGAATACCGCAAACAGCGTCATAACCTTGTTTCCGGGCAACTCTTTTCTGGAAAGCACAAATGCGCTCAGCGAAGTCAGAAGCATGCTGATCAGCGTTCCGAGAATCGTGATGTACAGCGTATTCGCATAAGCGGTCGGCACCAGATTATTGCGGAATACCTGCCGATAAGAATCCCAGTGCAAACCGTCCGGCCAGAGAAGAACCACGGAATTGGTTACATGCGAAATGGAAGACAGCGATGAAACAATAACATACCAGAACGGATAGAGCGTACAAATCAAAATGAAAATCATGAATATCGTATTCACAACCTGAAAGATTTTGTCGCCTCTACTGCGCGTTTGACGATTATTCACCAGATTCCCCCCTCTCCGTCGGTGATCTTTTTGGTGATGACATTGGTGCTCAATACCAGCACAAATCCAATCAGAGACTTAATCAGACCGACAGC
>CAVHAH010000090.1:0-8212 GCA_963633785.1 bacterium | reverse complement strand
CGCCCGGCAGTTCGTTTCCGTTTGCCGCATCCACCTTGCTGATTTCTACATCATATTCCTTCACGGTATCCTTCATCGTTACTTTCGTTCCGGTGACTGCATCCGTTGCAGTGGAGGTTACCGTTCCGTCCGTGCCAACCGTGAATACGATAGACTCGGCGGTGTTGTAGTTTTCGGGAGCAATAACCTCGGTCAGAGTGTACGTTCCCGCCTTCAGGCTTACGGTGTGCGTGGTCGTTCCGGACGTCCATGCCGCTACCTGATTGTTGTTCGCATCCGTGATCTTCAGCTGTGCGCCCGGCAGTTCGTTTCCGTTTGCCGCATCCACCTTGCTGATTTCTACATCATAGGTTTCTTCTTCGGGGCCTTCGGATGCTTTTTCATCCGTCACTTCAATGACTCCGTCGTTTTCTACGCGCTGATAGTTTTCGGACATCTTTGCGCAGTCTGCACAGCCCTCTCCCTCATTGCAGAAATAGAAGTATACCTTTTCAGTGTTAAGCTGATAGGGTGCCGGTGCTTCAATCTCGGCAATGTAGTAAGGCACATGCGCCTCAAGAACCAGCTCCTGTGCAATCGTGTAGAACATCAGATTACCGTCGTCGCCGGTAGTCTTCGAAGCTTTCAGCGTTCCGTCTTCTTCATACAAGCCGTAGGTTGCGCCTGCAACTGCCTGCTGAGTGCTCTTGTCGGTTTTGTGAACCGTTACCAGGAACTGTTCACCGGCGGAAGAAACGTTCGACATCTGCTTCTTCTCCGTTGCCGACGAATAGTCCTGACCCATAATCGTAACACTGGCGCTGTTGAAGTATTCCAAGCCGATGCTCGGATTCAGAATCAAGGCGCTGTATTCCAGGGTGTACATTGCTTGCTGCGGATCCAGCAAAATGATTGTAAGCTCATGCGTATTCTTATCATATCTTACAGTGTATTTGCTTGCTCCGAGTTTGCTCGTTTTTCCCTGCTGGTCTTCCATTTTGATGCTGAGGCTTCCGTCGATATAACGAAGGGATGTGCTCATCTCATCGGTAATCGTCAGAACGTCGCCCGCCTCAACAAGCTGCTTCTTGCCCTCGTTCAACGTGATACGGTATTCCGCTTTGTAGCCGTTATCAACGCTGGGAACACCTGCATCGGTGTAATCCTTGGCAAACATGCTGGGAACCTTGGACTTTGCAGTATCGCTCGCTCCCGTGGTGCTCTCATACTCACCGGTGGAGTCGTTCATCATATAGTATGTAGCATCTGCTGCATTTGTAATATTGGCCGACGGATATTGGCTCATCCATTCCTGAATCTTCGCTTCATCGGTTTGATAGGTAACGGTGACCGTAGATGCATCGGTAAGGTTCCAGCAAGAGCAGTATCCGCTGACAGCCGTGCCGAAATTGCGTCCGCAGGTTCCGTCTTCCATGCACTTTGCATCGGATGCGCAGGTGCACTTCTTCATCAGTTGAATCTGCGAATGTTGGTAACTGAGCTTCAGAATGTAGATGAATTCGGAAGAAGGCGCGGAGCCCGTGTATTTTTCAACCGTATAGGTTTTGCCGCCGGTAGAAAGCTTTACAACAGCCGCATCCAGTCCGGACTCATCGCTGACTTTATGGCTATTGCTCTTAACTATCATGGTGTCGCCGATTGACCATGCCGGATACTCCGCATTCGCACCGCTGGGACTTGCGGGCAACGTGGCCGTGATTGTCCAATTCTTGGCATAGCCGGCAGGATCATCCTCAACGGTTTTCGTGATTCCCGCCTCGCCGACTTCATTCAGGTTTACAACCACAGAAGCGGTATCCTTTTCCTCACCCATTTCAACCGAATTGGTGTAAGTGGTAACGCCCGAAGTTTTTCCGTCGGTACGAACCGTGTTATAGCTGATGCTGAAGCCCCACTTATCGGACAGCGTATGCGTAAGGCCATCGGTATCGGTCAGTTTCTTCGGGATTGTATAGGACCACGAAGTGGCATCTTCGAGGTTATTAGAGCCTGTCAATTCAAGATCGGAAACGGGAATTTGGAATGTGTATTTCTCGCCGTTTTCATCCTTGCCTTTGATCTGCAGATATTCAAAGCTGTATTTCTGATTTTCGCCGTGCGTATCGGTCACCGTCTTGCCGATAACCGGCAGATCGTCTCCGCCCTGAATATCGATATCCCACTTAAAAGTGGACTGGGTATCATCGGAAGAGTCGATACTACCCGCCTTGTCAAAGGAGGTCTTCTTCTCCGGCTCGGTTTCTTCTTCCTTGCCGACGATTTTAACCGTTACGGATCCGTCGAAAGGAATCTCTTTGCCTGCGCCGCTGAACGTGCAGGAGACTTCCACCGTTGCGGAAATATTGGTATATTCCGTGGCCTTTTCATTGAAAACGAAATTGATTGTGTCTCCGCTAATTGTCCAGTCGGCGATGACGGTGCCGTTAGTCATCTTAATCTGGCCGGAAGAAATCTTATCGCTAATCGAGAGGCCGCTGGCACCAATCTTATAGTAGTACTTACCGGGCTCGATGCCGCTCTTGGAAGTGAATGCGAAATCCAAATAGTAGCTATCGCCTTCGGTTACCTCGATTACGTTGTCGTCATTGGCCTTCAACAGGTTTTTGTTGGCATCGAAAATGTAGCACGAAATCGAGCTGCAGTAATTCGCCAAAGGAAGAGAATCATTATCGTCCTGATCAACCGCATCGTTCTGTTCTGCGGTTCTTACAAGAATAAAAGGAGAAAAACCGTTGGCCGTAATCGTTGCCGTTGTTTCATCGGCACTCACACGACCTTCTTCCACAACATTGCCGTATGCAATGTGCAGGAAGCTGAGCGTTGTATCCGCTCCCTTTCCTGCCGGCACTGCCGAACGGGAAAGATTCATGGTAACGGAAGCCTGCTGGTCTTCCACTTTTTCGCCGTTTGCATCAACAAGGCGGACATCATAGATAACTGCATCTACAACCACTTTGTCGCCAATCCACTTTGCAAACGCATCGTTATCGAAGTCATCGGAATCGATTTCGGTAACAGACAGCTCGGTGTCTGCCGCAATCGCAGAATCCAGACGAACATCAACCTGAACGTCGTTGGAAGTATAGTTGAAATCCTGCAGTTCGGTCGCCTGCGTCTCTTCGGGCTCAAGCGTCTCTTCAGACTGCTCTTCCTGTTCTGCGGGAGTTTCCGTTACAGTCGGTTCAGTATCAGTTGATACCCCCCCCAGGTATATCCGTGGTCTCCGGATTGGTTGTGGGCAGCGTTTCTTCTGCAACGGGAGTTTCGGTCGTTGTCGGTTCAACGGTTACTTGAACAACCGGGGTCTCCGACTCCTCTGCGAAAACCGTTACACTGCCCAGCTGAACGATCATCAGAATCGCCAGGAGCGATGCCAGCAAACGCTTGCACTTCGAAAATGTCTTCATTCTCAGGTTCTCTCCTTCTTATTTAAATGAGCATCTTTCAAATTAAAAAATGCTCTATATCAATTGGCAATGGCAAAGTGTTGCTTGCTTTACCACAACCGCATTGTTATATCCCGCAGGACTGTATTGAGCCATATCGTTTCGGTATGCGCACCAGTCCAAATTGGTATTATACATGAATTTATTTAGTTTGACAATATGTAGTTTGTTGTTTCAATTTATAATTTCGGTTAAACGATGTATTTTAAAAGAAATGACACATTTTCACCATCGCAAAACGATGCGGCTCTTTTCAAAGAATGTTTGCGGAATGCTTTATTTTATCGGATTTATGTGTTATAATGCAACCATCGATAGGCTCGAAGGGAGATATTCGCAATGAAAAAGTTTTGGAAGGAATTCAAAGAATTCGCATTCAAGGGCAACGTGGTTGATCTCGCCGTTGGCGTTATGATCGGTTCTGCATTCACTTCGATTGTGAATTCCATTGTCAACGATTTGTTCACGCCGATTATTGCCCGCATCACCGGAAGCGTGGATTTTTCCGCATTGAAAATTCCGCTCGCAGAGGGCGAAAATGCGCCTACGATTGCCATAGGCACATTCATTCAGACGGTATTGAATTTCTTCGTTGTGGCGTTTTGCATCTTCATGCTGGTGCGATTTATCAACAAACTTAAAAAGCCCGCACCCAAAGCCGAAGAAAAGCCCAAGCGTTATTGCCCGTACTGCAAGGGTGAAATTGCCGATGAAGCTACCCGCTGCCCGCATTGCACTTCTCATCTTGATTGAAATCACAGATTGATATAAGACCTGGCGATACAAAAACCGTCAGGTCTTATTTTCGCAAATTTTTGATTTTAGAATGCAATAAATCAATCTCCCGATGTGTCTATAAATCAGTAGGAGGTGTAAGAATGTTCGCAATACCGGCCAACGACAGCAAAGTTCTGTCGGAAGCGGAGTTGGAGCGGATGATTGCGCAGTACGGCGACGGTCTGCTGCGAATGTGTCTGTTGTATCTCAAAGATTACGCCTCTGCCGAAGACGCCGTTCAGGAAACTTTCCTGCGCGCCTACAAAAGCTATGCAACGTTCGAAGGAAGAAGCAGCGAAAAAACATGGCTGACCGCCATCGCCGTGAATGTTTGCAAAAACATATTGCGAAGTCCGTGGCACAAACGGAATGCGGGCGAAGCGGCATTGGAAAAGCTGCAATATGAGAATCCGGAAATGGGAGATCCTACTGTATCCCGTGCAATTCTCCGCCTTCCCACCGAACAGCGCACAGCCGTCATTCTGTTCTATGTTCAAGGTTTGAAAATTCGCGAAATCGCAAAGGTGATGAAAGTGCCCACCGCAACGATTTCATCAAGGCTGAGTCGAGCACGGGAAAAATTACGCACAGAGCTGAAGGAGTGGTATTTCGATGAAGACTGATATTTCCGAATCGCTGAATCGAGAGCTTCGCTATGTGCGCGTATCCCCCGCCCTGCACGCACGCATATTGCGCGATGTTCGCAGCGAACGCCGTCGGCGGCGCAGAAGACGTTCCTCCGCCCTTCCCGCCATAGCGGCGATTCTGGTTCTCACGCTGGCCGTGATCGGCGGACTGCGAATCATGCAAAAACCCGTTCCCGATCGCAACGTTTCCTCCGGCAGTTATACCGCTGTTTGGGCGGATGATATCTTCCGAGTATATCATTCAAGGCACAACTGCGTGAATCATCCAATGGAGGTTATCTCGCTGGCCGAAGCCCGTGCAAGAGGATATTCCGCCTGCGAGAGGTGCATTCACATCGCAGCGAAAGCCACGGAAAAACCGACTGAAGTTCTCACAACGCCCACCCCCGCACAAGACATTGAAGAAATGTCCGTTCCTGCGATTGCGCTTCAAGAACCCATAACGGATACGGAAGATTTGGTGTATATCGATGCTTCCGATTTCCGTTTCCACACCGATGAATCGCATCTTTCGCAGGACGCTGTGCAAGTAACGCGCGGCGAGGCGCTGCTCGACGGATATTACCCGTGTTCAACCTGCGGCGAAGATTCGGAGGTTTACTGGATGACCGACGGCGGTGTATGGTTTCACTCCGCAAAGAATTGTCAGAGCATGGTCGGTGCTTATTCCGTATCCGCTCTGAATGCTTTCAAAAGCGGTAAACAGGCCTGTCCGCACTGTATCGGTCAGGAAGTCGTTTGGATAACGAACGGCGGCGATTTTTATTGTGCCTCGCAATT
Source organism: bacterium (assembly GCA_963633785.1). Classification (GTDB taxonomy): domain Bacteria; phylum Bacillota; class Clostridia; order Christensenellales; family Aristaeellaceae; genus Faecivicinus. Next base: position 2,562 of record CAVHAH010000090.1, on the reverse strand, counting down.
CTGTCAAAATACGGCATCTCCCAAACAGGTAACTCAAAGCGATGCCGAAGCCGCAGGAAAGACACGATGCGCTTATTGCTTTGTTTCTCCGATGGATTCGGCGTGGCTTTCTCAACTGCAAGACAACGTTTATGTAAATTCGGAAACGTATGTCGCAGACGGAAGGCTGATTATGTATTTCCACGGCACTTCTTATGCGTCTTTCTTATTGGGAACGCCCGTGCCCGAACAGAATCTTCCCGATGAAGAAACGATTTTTTCGGATTTGCAATCTTACCTGGGCGAAAACTACCCGTTGAGCAATGACGAGCTTCAGGTTATGGCGAAGGATATTGCCGCAGGCGGTCAAATCGGTCTGCGCACGCTTCAATATGATTTGGGCGAAATTCACGTTTATGATGAAGCGGGAGAAATCGCCGTTGAGAATGTTTGCGCTTACGCATCGCCCGAATCCGCTCCCGGAATGCTGATTGTGGCAGATATCGATTCCGATTGCACGCCGATACGTGCAACGCTTGATTTCACACTCTCGGGCGTTTCCCTATATCTCGATGAAAGCGGAGCATGGAATTATCTGAAAGTGAATTATGCGCCTAATCTTGCAGTGACAGGCTCCGAGGATGATTTGACGGCTTCCTCCTATTCGGTATATATCGGCGGTGAATCCGAAAACGCCGTGACCTGTAAAATAGAAAGCGAGGTGAGCGAGATTGCGCATATAGGTTTTTCAACGCTCTATAACCTTGCAATCGATGCCTACGGAGACAACACAACCGGCGAATATTCTTTGCTCATTCTCCGAGGCGATACGGATTTCTCGTCTTCTCTATTCACATCCGAAACGTCGTATTCGGATGCCTCGGATTTCTATGCCGAATATTTCGAACCCGTAAACGAGAATGCCGAATCGACAACGGTAATCCTTCTCGGTTCTGCGATAATACAAGAGGAGGTTTTTCATCTTGCGCTGAATGTGCAATCCGAACAGATTACGCAAGCACATACAAGCACTCAAGAGAACATCGCAATTCAAAGCCCGTAAACGGCTGTCGCAAGATATTGATTTGATGTGACAAGTTGATACCCATTTATTCACTTAAAACAGTCCGCTGACAATGCTTTATACGCAAAGTCAGCGGACTGTTTATTGCCCGAATATTATACCAGTTTCGCGCAGGCGCGAGCCAAATCGTCCAGCGTTGCGCAGGAAACCATATTGCAAAAACGCTTCAACGACGTTACGCCCCGCAGGTATTGCCATTTGCTTTCGGGAATCGGATTCATCCAAACCACCGACCCCGCCAGCTTTTCCGCGCGCATCATCGCATTTTCCGCACGGGACAAATCTACGGTTTTCGCATCGCTCAGTATAATCAGAACCGTGGACGGACCGAGTATCGGCGGACGTTGGCTGAGCAGTGCCTCCAGTGCACGACCGATATTGGTTCCTTTCCCCCATACGCCGCTATGGCGAACGGAAGCGCTGAATGCATCCATGTTCTCCATTGCGAATGTCCCCACCTTCATCACCTGTTCCGAAAACAGAAACGCTTCGGAATGATCGGAGATTTCCTGCATGGACTTGATAAATCGCAATGCAAAAAACGAGAATTGAAGCATCGAGCCCGAAACATCGCACAGAAGCACTACACGCTTTTTTCTGCGCGGCTTGCGCTTGTAGTGCAAATGTGCAAGCGTTCCGCCCGTGGACAGACCGGCATGAATCGTTTTCTTGAAATCGATGCGTTTGCTACGTCCTGCGGCACGCTTTCTTGCGGCAACGGTGCCGTTAATCCGACGTGTGATTTGATCGATCATCTGATACGCACGCGGGATTTCATCTTCTTTGAAATTGGAGATTTCACGAAACAGAATCTCATCGCCGCCTGCCGCTCCCTGGGCGCCCTCTGCGGCATCCTCCATCGCCATTTGCTGTTCGAGCAATGAACGCATGAATACCGAACGGATGAATCCCTCATAGAGATTCGGCGAACGCTTCGTGTTTTCGGAATAACGCTCGATCATGTTTTGCAGCTTATCCCGTTCGGATTGCGGCATTCGCGCATAAACATCCTTCAAATCATCTCGAAGATCAATCGGCTTTCCGTTGAATTGAAGCTCTTCCTCTGCCTGTTTGCGATTCTCCTCGAAAAGCTGCTCCGCTTCACGCTCCGCCTGCGCATTTTTTTGAAATTCTTCCTCGGATACAAAATATGCATCGAAGCATTGCTCAAAGACTTCCTGCTCGCGCGGACTTTTTGCGCTAAGCATTTTGAGCACCGTTTTCACCGTTTCGCGATCTTCAAAGCCCGTTTCATTCAATGCACGAGCCATGTCCGCAACTTCAGCCAGCCCGATGTGCATTCCCTGCTTGCGCAGATAGGCCGCAAAGCCCGTGAGCTTATGCGAAAAGGTTTCGGATGAAGCCGTCATCAGACAAAATCTCCTCGATATCATTGTTGTTTTTCAGTGCGAAACCGATTGTCTGTGCGCAGGTTTCATCGTCGAGTTCATCTGCGCCCAACGCCATCAGCGCATTCGCCCAATCGATGCTTTCGGCAA
>CAVHAH010000089.1:1103-8251 GCA_963633785.1 bacterium | reverse complement strand
TTTCTCATTGGTTTGCTGATAACGGCGAACAAATTCGTTGTAAACCTCTACCTTCGGCTTGCCCATATAACGCAATACGTTCGGGCTGACGTGTTCGGGCGCAACCTTCAGCTGTCCCGACACATGGTTGCGAACAAGTTCGTTCAGGAAACCGCTCTTTTTATCCTTCAAAAGATAATCAAAACGAATGCCCGAGCGAATAAATACCTTTTTCACGCCGGGAAGCGCACGCAATTCACGCAGAATATCAATGTATTCGGTATGATCCGCTTTCAGATTCGGGCAAGGTTCCGGAAACAGGCATTGTCGCCCTTTACACGCACCGACTTGCAGTTGTCTCGGGCATGCGGGTTTTCTGAAATTCGCCGTAGGACCGCCGACATCGTGAATATATCCCTTGAAATCGGGATCTTTCGTGAGGAGCTTTCCCTCTTCCAGTATGGATTTCTTGCTTCTCGACGTCACGATTCTTCCCTGATGGAAGGTAAGTGCGCAGAAACTGCAGGCGCCGAAGCAGCCTCGAACGGATGCAATCGAGAATTTCACCTCTTCGATTGCGGGAATGCCGCCCTGCGCTTCATACATCGGGTGATACGTTCGCTGATACGGAAGCGCATACACGCTGTCGAGCTCCGCTTCCGTCAACGGCAAATCGGGAACATTCTGAAGCAGCACCTTTTTTCCGTGGCGCTGTGCAATCGGTTTGCCGCGAACGGGGTCCTGCTGATCATATTGAACCTTGAATGCCTCCGCATAAGCACGTTTATCTTTGGCAACCGTTTCCTCCGAAGCGATTTCGATGAATCCCTCCGGAACCTCGGAAGCCATAACGCAGGTTCCGGGAATGCGCATTTCCGCATAATCACGCCCCTCCTGCATCCACTTTGCCACGCGAAGAATCGATCTTTCCCCCATGCCGAACATCAGCACATTGGCGCCGCTATCCACCAGCACGGAGTTGCGAACCCGATCATCCCAGTAATCATAATGCGCAAATCGGCGCAGCGACGCTTCCACGCCGCCGATGGCAATCGGTATCGAACCATACGCCTGACGAATGCGATTGCAATAAACAACCGTGGCTCGATCCGGCCGATACCCTGCACGTCCGCCGGGCGCATAGGCATCCTCACTGCGCTTCTTCTTTGCGGCAGTATAGTGATTGACCATGGAATCGATTACGCCCGCCGTGACCAGAAAACCGATTTTCGGCCTTCCGAATCGCTTAAACGGTTCGCAATCGTGCCAGTCCGGCTGCGGCAGAATCGCAACCCGATAACCGGCATTTTCCAGAATGCGGGAAATGATTGCCAGACCGAACGACGGGTGATCCACATAAGCATCTCCGGTAACGTACACGAAATCGGGCTGATCCCAGCCTCGTGCCCGAACCTCCTGCGGCGTTACCGGCAAAAAATCATGCTTCATATACTGCCTCCGTTTTTCCGCCCAACGCGATGAATTCCCGCTGAACTTCGCGCATCACCACGATGGTTTCCTGAAGCAATGCCTCCGATGAATTGGTCTTGCCCGTATACTTCAAAATCGGCGGATTTCCCGCAAGCACCTGAATTTCCGGATGCTTGCGCACGGCCGTCAGAACACGCACCAGGTCGATATCTGCCGAGATGGAAAACCGCATCATGAGCGCATTATCCTTCTGACTGACATGATCGATTGCAAGGCTTGCACACGCCGAACGCAAAGCGGAAATGGAAATCAGATTCATGACCGGCTGGCTCAAATCTCCGAAACGGTCAATCAGCTCATCCACGAGATCTTCTTTATTCTCCTCCGATTGAATGGAGGCTATCTTCTTGTACATTTCCAGGCGCATCAAATCATCCGAAACGTATTCCTTGGGCAAATACGCATCTACCTTCACATCCACGCGCGTATCGATATCGCCCACAGGCGCTTCTCCGCGCATTTCGCGAATGGTTTCTTCGATCATTTTCACATACAAATCATAGCCGATGGAGGCCATGAAACCGCTCTGTTCGCTGCCCAGCAGATTGCCTGCGCCGCGAATCTCCAAATCACGCATGGCGATTCTGAATCCCGAACCGAATTCCGTGAATTCACGAATGGCCGAAAGTCTGCGGTCTGCCGTTTCCGTGAGCACCTTGTTCGGATTTACCGTTAAATAAGCATATGCCAAACGGTTGCTTCTGCCGACACGTCCGCGCAACTGATACAGCTGTGCCAAACCGAACCGATCCGCATCGCAAACAATCAGCGTATTCGCTCTGGGAACGTCCAATCCGGCTTCGATGATTGTGGTACACAGAAGCACATCGAACTTGCCCTCATAGAAGTCCATCATCACATCTTCAAGGGCGTGTTCCCGCATTTGACCGTGTCCGATTCCGATTCTGGCTTCGGGAACCAGCTTTTTCAATCGGGCATACATCACTTCTATGCTCTGAACACGATTGTGCAACACATACACCTGACCGCCGCGCGCAAGCTCTCGCAGTATGGCATCACGCACCAGACCGTCGGAGTATTCCACCACATAAGTCTGAACGGGATAGCGCTCCTCGGGCGGCGATTGCAAAAGGCTCATGTCGCGTATGCCGACCATCGACATGTGCAATGTACGGGGAATCGGCGTGGCCGTGAGCGTCAAAACGTCCACAGACTGCTTCATTTTTTTGATTGCTTCCTTGTGGTTAACGCCGAAGCGCTGCTCCTCGTCAACCACCAGCAATCCGAGATTTTTGAATTTCACATCTTTTGCCAGCAAGCGGTGCGTTCCGACAACCACATCCACCTCGCCCGCCTCGAGCTTTTTAAGAATCTGTTTTTGCTCTGCGGCTGTTTTGAATCGGCTGACCATTTCGACACGCACCGGAAAATTTCCGAAACGTGCTTTCATTGTGTTGAAATGCTGCTGTACAAGTATGGTGGTCGGCGCAAGCAGCGCTGCCTGTTTGCCGCCCATTACGGCTTTGAAAACGGCACGCAACGCAACTTCCGTCTTCCCATAACCGACATCGCCGCACAGCAATCGATCCATGGCACGGCTTGATTCCATATCCCGCTTGATATCCTCAATAGCCGCCAGCTGATCGGGCGTTTCCTCATACGGGAATGCGTCTTCGAATTCACGCTGCCACGGCGTATCCGGTTCAAAGGCATGACCGGGCACGGCTTCACGACGGGCGTACAGCTTCAGCAACTCGCCGGCAATCTCCTGAATCGATTGCTTGACTTTGCCCTTCTGCTTCTGCCATTCTCCGCCGGAAAGCCGATTCAGTTTCGGCGCATTGCCCTCGGAACCGATGTATTTTTGAACACGGTCAAGCTGATCGGTCGGAACGTAGAGTTTGTCTGCGCCCTGATAACTGATATGCAGAAAATCACGATAAGTTCCTTCGCTGGCCAGGCGAACCGTTCCCATATATTGACCGATGCCGTAGTTTTCATGCACAACATAATCACCGACATGCAAATCGGTAAATGCGCTGATTTTTTCGCCGTTGGTTACGCGTGTACGGCTCTTCTGACGGTTCACGCCGAAAATATCCGATTCGGAAATCAGCGCCAGCCGAATTTCGGGATACAAAAATCCCCTTCCGAATGTAATCGGAAGAATCACAGGCTCGCCGTTTTCAAGCGTATGCGGAATATCTTCAACGAAGTGTGCGCATACTTCCTGCTCCGCAAGCGCCTTTTCAAGGCGTTCACCTCGGGCTTTGCCGCCTGCGAGCAACGCAACTCTCCAACCGTCCGAAATCCATTTTTTCAAATCAACGGCCATTTCACGAATATTGGAGGCATAAGCGGTGGCGTTGCGCCCGTCTATCTGTATGAGCTGTTCGATTTGAAAATCGTTTTCACTGCGCAGCATCATCGATGTGAGCAGCACGCTTTTTCCATTCAGCCGAGCCAAAATGGCATCATAGGAAATCAGCAATTCCGCTTGAATCGGAAGCGCTTCTTCACGTTCAAGCGCCGCACGATATTGCTCGCGAAATTCCAAATCTCGATTTTCGCATCGCTCACGCAATTTTTCAGGCTGATCAAGCACAATAATCGGATTTTCCAAATAATCCTGCGGAAGCGCCGAATAATTCAAAAGCACTCCCAGCAGCGAATCGGCCGCATCAAAATATCGCCCTGTCTCCAACGCTTCAAGCACTGCGGCGTAATTGCGTGTCAACGGACGGGACGGTGCCGTTCTCGCCTGCTTCGATTCCTCTTCATCTTCCGTTTGCTTCATGAATTCATCGAAGGGCTGTAAATCAAACTGTTCCTCGATTTTCTTCTGTCGGCCCGGCTTTTTTTCGTTTGCACCCAGCTGCAACTGATAGCGCAAAGCATGGGCCGCCACAAGATTATCGTCATCTCGCAGGAGAATCTCTTCGGCGGGGTAAATTTTTGCGGAGGAGCGGGATGAAATGGAGCGCTGCGTCATAACATCGAAACTGCGGATGGAATCCACTTCATCATCGAAGAATTCGATTCGCAGCGCATTCGCTTCGCCCACGGGATAGACATCCAGAATGCCGCCGCGCAGTGCGCACTGGCCGCGTCCTTCAACCATCTGCACCCGTTCGTAACCGGCGGATACCAGTTTCTCAATCAGTTCAGACGGCTCCATGCGCATCGTTTCGTCTATTTCAAGCACATATTCGGAAAAGCGTTCCTTCGGCATCAATCGATGCTGCATGGCATCGGCAGACACCACCAGCGCAGTTGCCTTTCCGGTCACGCAATCGCCCAGAGCCTCAATGCGGCGAATGGTCAATTCACGGCTGGATGCGGCCGTTTTCAGAAATGAAATATCGCGCGCCGGAAGATTTCTTGCGGAGCCTTCAAGCAACAGATTCAGATTCTCCACCATGCGCTGAGCCGCCAATTCATTCGAAACCACAACCAATGCAGGCCGATGGGTAGCATGAATCAACGCAGCTATGATATGCGCACGCTGCGTTTCGTCCGGACCGTACAGCATCCGAACGCCCGATTTTTGAACGCCGTCTAACAGCTTCTGAAACGATTCAAGCGTCTTTAAAGGCGCAAACAGGCAGTTGAATCTGTCGGATAATTCCCGCATACACTCCTCCGATTTATTTTCCGTCTCCCTGTGAATTACATTTGGATACAAACTGACGTGTTTTTTCAACGCCCTGCGAAATCAATGTGGCAATGGCATCTGCGGCATTCATATAGGCATCGAACATGGTTTGACGAAGTTCGGCCGTGGCGTATGTCGCCAGCACCCAGTCCTTCATGTCCCAGCCCTCCGCAGGGCGGCCGATACCCACTCGAATGCGCGGAAAATCATCACGACCGATTTGATAAATAATATTGCGCATTCCGTTGTGCGTGCCCGCACTGCCGTTCGGACGAAAACGCAATCTGCCTTCCGGCAAATCCACGTCATCATAAACCACAATCAGATTCTGCGTGTCCGCTTTGTACCAGTTCAGCAGCTGAACCACGCTTTCGCCGGACAGGTTCATAAACGTTTGCGGCTGAGCAATCACAACGCGTTCGCCGTGAATCATTCCCTCGCCCACTGCCGCTTTACACATCATCTTGCGAATCGGAATATCGTATTTCTGCGACAGAATCTCCGTTACATCAAAGCCGACGTTGTGCCGCGTATGCTCATATTTCTTTCCCGGATTGCCCAGTCCCACTACAATATACATTTCTTTGAATGCCTCCGATTCCAGTGTATCAACTAATTGTAGCAATCTCCGCCTATGGTGTCAAGCACGATTTGCTTAAATTGTTGCACCTGCGTTTTCCCCTACAATTCGGCATCATCAAAAAGAAATCTCCGCATATCCTTTTTATCGGATTGCGGAGATTTTTCAGATTTCTCTTCTTCCCTGAAATGCACGCATGAGCGTGACTTCATCGGTATATTCAAGTTCACCGCCGACGGGAACGCCGTGTGCGATGCGGGTCACTCGAACGCCGAGCGGCTTAATCAAGCGTGAAATATAGGCGGCTGTCGCTTCGCCTTCAACATCGGGATTCGTTGCCAGAACAACTTCCTTCACTTCTCCCGAAGCCAAACGGCTCACGAGTTCACGAATGTGAATATCATCGGGACCGACGCCGTTCATGGGAGATATCACGCCGTGAAGCACATGATACAAACCGTTATAATCGCGAATGCGTTCCATGGCATTCACATCGCGCGGATCGCGAACAACGCAGATAACATCATGCCGCCGACTCGGGTCGGAACAGATTGCGCAGGGATCGGTATCGGTAAAATTTCCGCAAACAGGGCAAAAATGCACCTGCTTTTTCCCGTTAAATATCGCAACGGCAAGTTCACGAACCTGTTCCTCCGGAAGCGATAGGATATGATAGGCCAATCGCTGTGCCGTTTTTTTGCCGATACCGGGAAGCTTGGAAAGCTCATTGATAAGCTTCGCAATGGATTCAACTTCCGCCACGGTATTTTCCTCCTGTAAAAAGCGCACAGCTCATTGCAAGCGTGCGCATTTGTGGGATTATCAGAACAATCCGGGCATATTGATGCCGCCGGTCAGCTTGCTCATTTCACGTTCGGACGTTTCCGTTGCCGTGTGCAGCGCTTCGTTCACGGCCGCAAGCACCATATCCTGAAGCATTTCGACATCTTCCGGATCAACGGCTTCCGGTTTGATTGCAATAGAAAGAACTTCCTTTTTGCCGTTTACCTTTGCCGTAACCATTCCGCCGCCCGCAGAAGCCTCGTATTCACGTGCTTCGAGCTCCTCCTGCATTTTGGTCATTTGCTGCTGGAGCTTCATCGCCTGACGCTGCAGCTGCTGCATATTGCCGCCGCCCATCATTCCCGGAAATCCGCCTCTTGCCATAATCTACCATCCTTCCTCGGACGCATTCGCATCCGCAATCAATAATTCAACATTTCTATTATACATGATTTTCCGCTTCTCGTAAAGCAAAATCTTTTCGAAGGATTGCATACAGATTGACATCCACATACTTTCCTTTGTTGAAAAGCTTTTCTCGCAGAAGACCTTCGTGGGTCATGCCGCATTTTCGCATCACTGCTCCGGATGCGGGATTGGTCGTTTCGTGAACCGCTTCGATTCGATTCAGGAAGAGCGTATTGAATCCGTAATCGAGCACCGCTCCAAGCGCTTCCGTCATGATTCCCCTGCCCCAAA
>CAVHAH010000089.1:0-977 GCA_963633785.1 bacterium | reverse complement strand
AATGCACGGGAGAGCGAATAACCGACCTCTGCCGCGCGATTATCATCCTGAATCCACATGAAGCCGATTGTTCCGATAATCGCATTGTTCTCCTTCAGGGCAATTCCCCAGCTGGCAGGCTCCGTCATTCTGTATTTGCGAAGCATATAGCGAATATACGCGCGCGATTCTCCGATAGAGCGATGCGCATCCCACAAAACATGCCTTGCCACCTCGGGATCACAGCTATACGCATAGATATCGCCCGCATCACGCATTGTGATTCGGCGCAGAATCAAGCGATCGGTATAAATCTCCGGCATATAGCCCATCGATTCAGCGTGCAGCATCTCCGTTTTCCTTTCCGGAAGCAAGAATCGCATTGGCCATCAAAATAGAAGCAATCGTCTTGGCATCGTGAATACGATTGTGCATTACCATGTCAAGCGCTTCCGCAAACGGAATGCGAACCAGATTCACGAATTCATCATCATCGGGATCCGCCTCACCGTAGGAAAGCGATTGTGCGAGATACACGGAAATGCACTCGTCGCAAAAGCCGACGCTGGAGAGAATGTCCGTCAAATGCGTCCACTTTTCGGCGGTCGCTCCGGTTTCTTCACGCAGTTCGCGCTTAGCGGCTTCCAAACGGTCTTCACCCTTGTAATCCAGCTTGCCTGCGGGAATCTCCATGGTTATTTTGTCAATCGGCGCTCGGAACTGGCGCACCAGAAGGACGTTTCCGTTCTCGTCAATGGGCAAAACCGCCGATGCGCCCACATGTCGGGCAACTTCACGAGCCGCCGTTTTTCCGTTGGGCAGTTGGTTGGTCAAGTGGTCGATATGAAGAATCAAACCATCAAACACGCGTTCAGACGAGAGATTCTTTTCGAGAATGGTTTCATCACGGTAAGTATTCATTGTTGCTATCCTCCGAACAAAATTCTGTTTTTTCAATTCGATATTCTCTTGCGAATTCCTTCCGAATATTCATAAGG
>CAVHAH010000088.1:492-8280 GCA_963633785.1 bacterium | reverse complement strand
GGAGCAGCTCGTCCAGCTGCACGGGCTTGACCATGTAGTCGTCAATGCCGAGCTGGAAGCCCTTCTGCTTGGAGGGAAGATCGTCTCTGGCGGACATGAAGAGAATCGGGATGTGCCGGTTGACGCGGCGGACGGTTTCGGCAAACTCGAAGCCGTCGATGTCCGGCAGCATAATGTCGGATATGATGAGGTCATAGAGATTGTTGTACATCTCATCGTAGGCATCGTTTGCGTGCAGACAGCCCTTCGCTTCGAAGCCGCAGTCGTTCAGATAGGTGCAGACCGCCCGATTCAGCGCCGAATCGTCTTCAAGAACAAGAATGCGAATCATGATTGCTCCTCTTTTCCGATTTTTTTGTTTGCGTGAATCATCATATAAACGGCGATTCCCAGAACAATGCTGCAAACGCCGCCGCCGGTGATTGCGGTCATGATGCCGTAAAACGCTTCATCTTCGCCGAACTGATTCAGCATGGCCGTTTCCAGCGCCAGCATGGACACCGTTGCGGCGGCCAACTGCACCGCCTTCGCGGCCGACAGAATCGGATTGCTGTATTTGCGGAATTTCACAACATCGATAATTGCCGTTGTGATGCTGTAAAAGGCGTACATCGCCATGATGTAAATCAGGTATCCGGCGTATTGAAAGCCTTCGTTGTCTCGGACAATCATAATCACTTCGCCCGTGAGCACCAAACTCATTATCAGAAGAATTGCGCCGCACAGCCGATAGCGTTTCCATTCGGAGATTCTGTTTGCACCGAATTCGTTTCTCCCGACATAATGCACCAGCGAAAAGCGCATGATTGCCGAAAGCAGATAGTAAATTCCCAGCGTTGCGAACCATGCGGAGCGGTAGTGAATGCCGAATCCCAGTTTCATGGCGGCGTAGAGAACGTTCAAAGCCAAACTGCGATACAGCGAGATGTGCATTTTGAAAAACACATCCGAAAAATATCGCCCGATAACGGGGAAACGCACCTTCAGAGCATTCACGCCCTTGCGTGTGCGGGTGAATGCCTGCCGCGAATAGAAACACACCGCCGCAAAAGAACAGGCGGACAGCACATAAACGGGATACGCAAACCATTTCGAATGATACCCGTTTGCAAAAATAAAAATCAAACCCGCCGCCGAAACGAGAACGCCCGAAAGAATCGCCCATCGCTTCGCAAACAGGACCTTCTCGATTTTCTCCATTCGAGATTGCTTCCTTTGCCGATTTTGATTATAGGATACCGCCCGAATATTTGCGCAGTGTTTGAGAATTGTTAAAATAGACGGGCACGAATCCGAAGACCCGTGCCCGTTTTTGATTATTTCAAATTTAGATTTTTCAGATATTTCAGCCCGATTTCCAGCGCGGGAATGTTTTCTTCCATGCCCTCGAATTCAACGGAAACCGTTCCGTTATAGCCGGCGCTTTGAAGCATTTGCAGGCATTGCGCCACGGGAATCACGCCATGACCGAGAATCGTTCCCCGCAGGTAGTTGCCGCCGCGGGACTTGAACCAGCCGTCGCCGGGATCGCATTCACCGCCGCTTTTGAAAAGAAAATCCTTTGCGTGCACATGAACGGCGTAGGGTGCGGCAGTCGCAACGGCTTGAATGCTGCTCTCGTCCGCACAGATGAAATTGCCGATATCCACCAGCCATCCGTAATTCGGATGATTCACCGCCTGCATCAGCGCTTCCACACGCCTGCTGTCCTGCATGAAGGTGCCGTGGTTTTCCGTACAGGTAACAATGCCCTTTGACTGCGCATATTCGGTGATTGCCCGAATGTGCGGCGCGGTTTCCGCAATGGCATCCTGCCAGGTGTAGCGTGCGCGTTCACGGGGCTTCCAGCAGCAATCATGGCGCATGACCTTTGCGCCCAAAGCCTGTGCAACGTCCACACAGCCCTTGAGCCGCTCCTCTTCCGCTTGAATGTCCTCCGCTAAGAGATTCGCGCCAACGGTGTATGCGGCCACTTCAAGGCCGAGTTTCGCCGCTGTATCGGCAATCTCCTTTGCGGTGTCCATCACGGGGCGATGGGAGACGTCTTCGGACAAATCGATGAATTCAATGGCATCGTAGCCGATTTGCTTTGCCAGTTCGCAGATTTTCAGATAATCACAGCCCGTTGCATCCATATAGTGGGCAAAACTGTAACTGCTAACGCCGAATTTCATAAGAAAACCTCTTAACCCCTCTTACCCGATGATGTTCTTCAGGAAGTCAACGGCCATGGCGATATCCTTTGCGGGATTGTCGCCCACTTCACGCTCGATGGTCAGGAAGCCGCGATAGCCGTCGTCGTCCAGCTGCTTGAGGTAGGCCGGGAACGGAACATCGCCTTCGCCCAAAGGCAGTTCGATGAAGCTGGGGCTTTCCACAACCGAGGGATCTTTCGGGCGAACGCCGTAGATAATCTCGGGATCATACGCATAGAGCATTCTGCCGTCTTTGGCATGGGTGTGAACGATGTAGTCCTTGAGCAAATGCGCCGCCTGAACCGGATCGTCTGCGGAAACCATTACCAGGTTTGCCGGATCCAGATTCACCGCAACGCCGCGGGAATGCAGTCCGTCCAGGAAGCCCTTGAGCGTCTTTGCCGGTTCGGGGCCCGTTTCGATGGCGAAATGCGCACCCAGACTGTCGGCATACTCCGCCAGCGTGCCGCAGGCATCCTGCATGATTTTGTAGCGGGGATGATTCGGGTCGCTCGGAACAACGCCGATGTGGGTGGTCACGATGTTGGTTTCCATTTCCAACGCCATGTCCATAACGCGCTTGGATTCTTCAATCAAAGAGGGATTCAACTCGGCATTGCCGAATCCGTGGCCCAGTTCGCCGCACAATGCGGAGAATACCATGCCGTTGTCCTTCACAAGCTTCAGGAATTCACGGCGGGCGGAAGCGTCCATGGGCGTTTTGCAAACATTATCACGGCGCGCATAAACCTGAAGGCCCTTCGCACCGAGCTTTGCCGCCGCAGGAACAGCCTGATCGATCGGCATACGGAAAGATTCGAGAATCACACCAATGGGAAACTGATACATATAAAAACACCTCCTGTGTTCGCACTCATTATACACGAAAACCGCATTCAAGTCAATCAGCGTATGGTTCGGATGTCGTAGGGCGTTTCCTGATAAACGTAATAATTCAGCCAGTTCTGATACAGAAGGTTCGCATGACTGCGCCACGAAACCCTCGGCGGCAGGGAATCATCGTTGTTCGGATAATAGTTTTCGGGAACGTGAATGGGCAGTCCCGCCGCTTTGTCGCGCAGGTATTCCTTTTCAAGGGTGGTTGCGTCGTATTCGGAATGACCGGTGATGAATATCTGCCGCCCGCCTTCGGTCGCCGCCGCATACACGCCCGCCCGTTCGGAACTCGCCAGCAGTTTCAGCGCACCGCACGCCTCCACTTCTTCCCGACGAATGGTGGTGTGCCTTGAATGCGGCACCATGAAAACATCGTCGAAACCGCGCATCAGCATCGATGAACGCCGCTCGACCACGTGTTCGAACACGCCGAACAGCTTTTCGGGAAGCGGATATTTGCGAATGCCGTAGTGGTAATACAGCGCCGCCTGCGCACCCCAGCAGATGTGGAATGTGGAATAAACGTGCGTTTTGCTCCATTCCATGATTTCGCAAAGCTCTTCCCAGTATTCCACCTGTTCAAACGGCATCTGTTCCACCGGTGCGCCCGTGATAATCATGCCGTCGAATTTGCGGTGCTTCACCGCATCAAACGTCTGATAAAACTGAAACAGGTGCTCTTTGGAGGTGTTTTTCGATTCGTGGCTGGACGTGTGCAGAAATTCAAGCTCCACCTGAATGGGCGTGTTGCCCAGAAGTCGGGAAAGCTGCGTTTCCGTTTCGATTTTCGTGGGCATCAGATTCAAAACCAGTATGTGCAGCGAACGAATGTCCTGCGTTTGGGCACGGGTTTCGCTCATCACGAATATGTTTTCGCCCGCAAGCGTTTTGGCGGCGGGCAGACCGTCGGGAATTTTAATCGGCATAAATCAGCCCTCCAACGCCTGTGCGATGTCGGCAATCAGGTCGTCGGCATCCTCCAAACCGCACGAATACCGAACCAAATCCTCCGAAACGCCCGCGGCAATCAGCTCTTGAGCATTCATTTGGCGATGCGTGGTGGATGCGGGATGCAAACAGCAGGTGCGCGCGTCCGCCACGTGCGTTTCGATGGCGGCGATTTTCAAGCGGCTCATGAATGCTTCCGCGGCATCACGGCCGCCCTTCACGCCGAACGAAACCACGCCGCAGGAACCGTTGGGCAGGTATTTTTTGCCCAGCTCGTAATATTTGTCGCCCGGCAGACCGCAATACTGCACCCATGTGATTTTCGGGTGATTGCTCAAAAATTCGGCAATCTTCTGCGCATTCTCGCAATGGCGCTTCATGCGAACGTGCAAACTCTCCAGCCCCAGATTCAGATAATACGCATTCTGCGGCGATTGCACCGCACCCAAATCGCGCATCAGCTGCGCCGTGGCCTTCGTGATGTAGGCGCCCTCCAAACCGAACCGCTCCGTGTAGGTCACGCCGTGATAACTCTCGTCGGGCGTGCACAGGCAGGCGTATTTCTCGGGATACTTCGTCCAGTCGAATTTGCCCGAATCCACAATGCAGCCGCCCAGTGCGCCCGCATGACCGTCCATGTATTTCGTGGTGGAATGGGTAACGATGTCCGCACCCCATTCAAACGGACGGCAGTTAATCGGCGTGGCAAACGTGTTGTCCACAATCAGCGGCACGCCGTGATTGTGTGCGGCACGGGCGAATTTCTCGATGTCCAGAACCGTGAGCGCGGGGTTGGCGATGGTTTCGCCGTAAACCGCCTTCGTGTTCGGGCGGAAGGCGGCATTCAATTCCTCCTCGGAGCAATCGGGATCCACAAAAGTGAATTCAACGCCCATGCGCTTCATCGTGACCGCAAAAAGGTTGTACGAACCGCCGTAAATGCTCGCCGACGAAACCACATGGTCGCCGCAGGAGGCGATGTTGAACACCGCATAGAAATTCGCCGCCTGTCCCGAACCCGTGAGCATCGCCGCCGTGCCGCCCTCCAGCGCCGCAATCTTTGCCGCAACCGTATCGGTGGTGGGGTTTTGCAGGCGGGAATAGAAATAACCGCTCGCTTCCAAATCAAACAGCTTGCCCATGTCGCTGCTCGATGCGTATTTGAATGTGGTGCTTTGAATAATGGGAATCTGACGGGGTTCGCCGTTGCCGGGATTGTAGCCGGCCTGAATGCATTTCGTTCCGATGCCTGCCATGTGAATGCCTCCTGCTGATTGAAATAAAAAGGGCGATTATGGCACGCACCATAACCGCCCCCGGAATCACGCTTGAGATTTCTCTCAGAACGTACCAAAGGCGGTGTTGCACATCATCATATTTGCGAAATACTTCATGATTCTCGTTCCGCCTTCCTTTGAATACGTTGGGGGAAGTATACCATAAAATCACAGCGTTGTCAATCTTTTCGCATGCATCGGAATTCACCCGAAAATGCGGCTTTCAAACTGTTACATTTCTGTCGTATTCACGCATGCATACGTTCATGCACCGCCTTCGCATACCCTTTTCCACCCTTTCAACACACTTTCCACCCGAGAATCCACACTATCCACACAGTTTTCCACAGGCTTTGTGCGTAAATGGGGTGTTTTTGGCCCTTTTTTTCCACTTTTTCCACATCTGATTTGTTTATGCATAAAATGATGCACAGACCGCAGTATATTTTTGTCAAACCAAAGTCACGAAGTGCGTTTAATTGTGACGAAAATAGGATTCAGCGCCCGAACTTTCTTGAAATGATGGGGAAAAAGGCGAAGATTTGTCCCTCTTTTCACCGAAAAATTGCTTTTCGGGGCACGGTTTTCCACGTATTCAACAGACTTATCCACGCCTTCGGTATTACGAAAGTGTTGAATGTATATCATTTTTATATATACGTAAACTTGAAAACCGATTGACAAAATCCGCCGCGATTTCCGTTTTCGGACATAATTGTTTTACCCGGAAACGCTTTTTGTCGATAAAAACACTCAGCGGTGAAAACATTTCGCCGCCTTTTTGACTTTTCCGTGCCCGTGAAAAACAAAAAAAGAAACCCCCGGATTTTCTCCGAGGGAATTCACTTACATTAAATAATATCCGCTTTAATCATATTTGTGTTTCCGGTGGTGCCGTTGGTCAGACCGCCGGTGATTACGATGCGCGCGCCCTTGGGCAGGTTGAACTGTTCGCGGGCGAAATTCTTCGCATTGAAAAACAGCACATCCGTGGAATCATAGCGATCGCACATCACGGGCAGAACGCCCCACGACAGCGCCAGTTTGCGCCAGCTCTTTTTGTCGATGGTCAATCCCAGAATCTCCACCGGCGGGCGGAATCGGGAAACCATGCGAACGGTGCTGCCCGAAAGCGAGGAAACCACAATCACTTTTGCGTCGATATCAATCGCCATGCCGCAAACGGCGTGCGAGATGGAATCGATGATATTCTGCATTTTGAATTCGGTATTGCGGAACCGCTTGGCGTAGGAAACGTGCTTTTCCGTTTCCTCGGCGATTTTCGCCATTGTTTGCAGCGCCAGAACGGGATATTTGCCGCCCGCCGTTTCGCCCGAAAGCATGATTGCGCTGCTGCCGTCGTAAACGGCGTTTGCCACGTCGGAAATTTCTGCACGGGTGGGGCGCACGTTGGAAATCATGGATTCAAGCATTTCCGTTGCGGTAATCACCCGCTTGCCCAGCAAACGGCACTGCGAAATCACGCGCTTCTGAATGGCGGGCAGCTCCTCAAACGGAATCTCCACGCCCAAATCGCCGCGCGCCACCATGATTCCGTCGCAAGCGGAGCAGATTTCTTCGAGATTCTCCACGCCCGAGCGGTTTTCGATCTTGGCAATCAGCTCGATGCCTTCCCCGCCGTGGGCATCCAGGAATTCACGCACCGCCACCAAATCCGCCTTGCGGGAAACAAACGAACACGCCACGAAATCCACATCGTTTTCGGCGCCGAACAGCAAATCGGCCTTGTCCTGTTCGCTGAGGTATTCGTTGTTGAATACGCGTCCGGGGAAGCTCATGCTCTTGCGGTTGGTCAGAACGCCGCCCGTGAGCACCTTGCATTTGGTTTCTTTTTCGTTGGATTCAAGCACTTCCAGAACCAGCAGCCCGTTGTTAATCAACACGCGGTTGCCCGGCTGCAGTTCGCCGCAAAGCCCCTTGTAGCTCACGGAAACCTGCGTTTTGTCGCCGAGAACGTCTTCCGTGGTCAGGGTGAACAAATCGCCGTCGTTCAGTTCGATGCGGCCGTTTTCAAAGCAGCCGATTCGGTATTCGGGACCCTTGGTGTCGAGCATCACGGCGATGGGCAGATTCAATTCTTCACGCACCTTGCGAATGGTTTGCAGCTTTCGCAGCTGTATGGCGTGATCGTCGTGGGAAAAGTTCAGTCGGGCCACATTCATGCCCGCCAGACACATTTCGCGAAGCGTCTCTTCGCTCTCGCTCGATGGTCCGATTGTACAAATGATTTTCGTCTTGCGCATCTCTCTATTCCTCCCAGCTAAGGCGAAAGTATATGGAGATTATTACCATCCATCCCCATTTTATTATATGAAACGGATTGTTTTATTGTCAAGCGCATTCATATAAAAAGAGCGGCACCGCATTCGATGCCGCTTTCGGTTTCCTTCTTATTATATGTTAGTCCGCGATTTCCCTTGTGATGTTTCTCAGCCAGAGCTTCTTTCGGT
>CAVHAH010000088.1:0-414 GCA_963633785.1 bacterium | reverse complement strand
TTCACAATCTCGTCCATGAACAGAATCAGATACACCACAATCGGATCCCACTTGAATACGAACGCCGCCAGCGAACCCAGCCCCACGCCGTAAATCCACATGATGCTCAAATCCATGTACATGCCGAATTTCGTGTCGCCGCCGGCGCGGTAAATGCCGCAGATGAGCATGGTGTTGAGCGATTGCCCGAACACGTTGGGAACGGAGATAATCAGCATCCACTTCAGATAGTCCTTCGCCGCCGCTCCGATGTCCGCAAACGAAATCAGGAAGGGCATCGCAATCAGAACCACAACGCCCGCGGCAATGCCCGTGATGATTGCGCCCCATGTCAAGCGCTTGGCGTAGACCTCCGCATCTTTCAGGCGGTTTTCGCCCATGGATTTGCCCATGATAATCGCCGCCGCATTCGCC
>CAVHAH010000087.1:0-8347 GCA_963633785.1 bacterium | reverse complement strand
GCGGTCGCGAATTTCTGCCACGGTGGGAATCGGAATCGGCGTGATGTCGGACTTCGCCTCCCGTGCGGTATCCTTCAGCTGGAAAAACTGTCGGCGGCCGGAGATCAGTGAAATCGCACAGCCTTCCTTGCCCGCGCGGCCGGTGCGGCCGATTCTGTGGACATAGTATTCACTGTTCTGCGGAATATCGTAATTGATCACGTAATCCACGTCATTCACGTCAATACCGCGTGCGGCGACGTCTGTAGCCACCAGAATGGGCAGTCGTGCCGCCTTGAAACCTTCCATCACGCGGGTGCGCTGGGACTGGTTCATGTCGCCGTGAATGGCTTCGCAGGTGAATCCGTTTTTGTTGAGGTGCGAGGAAACCTCGTCCACCATCAATTTGGTATTGCAGAAGATCATGCAGCGTTTCGGATCATACGCGTGCAAGAGCAGAATCAGCGCATCCAGCTTCCGCCCCATCGGCACTTCCATGGAAAGCTGTTTGATCTGATCGAGTGTAACCTGTTCGCGGTTGATTTCCACGCGTTCCGGGTTCTTCAAAAATTGCTCCGTGAGCGCCAGAATGGCGTCCGGCATCGTCGCGGAAAACAGCACGGTCTGATGCGCCTCGGGCACGTCCGTCAGAATCGTCTGAATGTCCTCGATGAAGCCCATGCTGAGCATTTCGTCCGCCTCGTCGAGCACCACCAGCTTGATGTGCTCCAGCGAAAGCGTGCCTCGGCGCATGTGGTCCATAATGCGTCCGGGCGTGCCGATTACGAGATTTGCACGGCGCAGGCGCATAATCTGGCGATCCATTGCCGCACCGCCGTATACGTCCACGGGCCAGATATCACGCATGAATCGCGTGAGTTTTTTGATTTCTTCGCAGCCCTGCTGTGCCAATTCGCGCGTGGGGCAGAGAATCAGCACCTGCGGCGTGGGGGTCTGTTCTTCACGGTCAATGCGCTCGATTGCGGGAATGGCGAATGCAATCGTTTTGCCCGTGCCCGTTTGGGATTTGCCGATTACGTCGCCGCCCTTTCGAATCAGGGGAATGGCGCAGGCCTGAATATCGGTGGTCTGTTCGAAGCCCAATTCGTCGATTGCACGCTGCATTTCGGGAATCAGACCCAAATCGCTGAATTTCAATTCGTTCATGTTGTTTTCGCCGCCGCTTGGCGGCCCTTCCTTCTATCATTCAATCTTTTCTATTATATAAGAAAACTCCGCCTCAACGCCAGCGATTCAGCGTTAAAACGGAGTTGCGATTGAAATTAAAATTGCTCGAAATTTACGGGTTTTCCGTTTTCGAAGATTGCCGCATAGCCGTGACAGGGCAGACTGTGCCAATCAAAGAAGCTCCCTTTGGCTTCGGGGAAGAGGTAGAACATGGAACAGCAGATTGTTCCGCCGTGGCAGACGAGCGCGATTTCCTCATCGGGAAGCGCAATCAACCGATTCAGACCGCGCACCACCCGCTCTCGGAACACCCGATTGCTCTCGCCGCCGGGAATCTGCGTTTCGCCCGTCGGATCGCCCAACCACGCCTGATATGCGGGATTGTCCGCCAATTCATAATACGTTTTGCATTCGAATTCGCCGACATCCATTTCACGCATTTCCGGAACGGTGAAATGTTCGTGAATGCCGAACATCGCTTCGAGCGTTTGCTCCGTGCGCAGTAATCCCGTTGTGGCAAACCGCACCGTATCCGGTAAATGCCACCCTTTGCCTTCTTCGATACATGCCTGCCTGCCCGCTTCGGTAAGCGGAAGATCGGTTCTTCCGTAATACCAGCGCTTCTCGACGCCCTCGGTGATTCCGTGGCGAATCAAATATAGCTTCTTCATTTTAACTCCTGAGCCAGGCCGCAGAACACGCGATACACCTTTTCGGATTCATTGGCCAGATAGTTGTTCGCACGCCCCGATGCTTCACGCCATGCACGCATAACGGCATCCATCGGAACCACGCCGCAGGAAATGTCGTCGGCAATCAGAATTTTGTCTTGCAGCAGCGCTTGATGTTCTTCCCAAAATGCCTTCGGTTCGCTTCCGTTCTGCACGCAGGCGAGCGCAAACCGCTCGATATGCGCAATGCATTTGGCATTCAGATTCACCTGATTGCCCGTGCAAACGAAGATTTCTTCATCCGTCAAACCGAAATTCCGCTTTGCGAATTCGGTTTTTCCCTGATAGCTTCCGCCGATAATGAAAATCATATTTTCTCCTATTCGTTTCAGAAAATTGCCAAAGCCGCCAGACCGCAAAGCTCGCCCACGCATAGAGCGTAGCCTGCCAAATCGCCCGATACGCCCTTGAGCAGGCGCACCGCATGCAGCATGGCTATCGCATAACCGAGCAGTGTGGCCAGCAGCGCAATCACTGCCCACCAACCCAGCCAAAGCCCTGCCGTTATTGCAGTAATCGCCAGCATTGTCCCCGCCGCCGCCAACGGCGCAAAATCGTGATTCAGCCCGACGTATTCGCTGTGTCCGATCGGCGGAATGGCCCTTACGCAGAAAGCGGACATACATCTCGATGCCGTGGCAATCAGAATCAAAGCCCGAAAACGCTCGGGGGCAACATCGTGCGCCGCCGCAAACTGCCCAATCAGCAAAAATACCACGGCGACCACCGCAAACGAACCGCAGTGAACGTCCTTCAAGATTTTCTGCCGTGCTTCCAACGGACGCCACGAAAGAATCGCATCCGCTGTATCCATGAATCCGTCCAGATGCATGAATCCGGTAATCAGCATCGGTGCCGCCGCAATCGCCGCCGCACGCAGCATTTCGGGAAGCCACACCTCCGCCAGCATTGCACACAGACACCACAGTCCGCCCACTACAATGCCCACCAGCGGCAAACACGCCGTCATTTGATCTCGCAGGCGATCGTCCCACGGGCGATACGGGCACGGAATGGATGTGAACATGCCCAAACACATGAAAAATGCGCGAATCAGATTCATAAAGCCTCTCCCTTATAGCAGATGAGCTGACCGGCCACCACTTCAATCACGGTATCGCACGCCTGTGCAAGCGCGCGGTCGATGTCCGCCAGCCCCTTGCGATATGCCTCCGTCCATTCATCGTAAACGGCGGCATCGGAATCGATGAAATCCGAAACCAGCACGATATTCGGCAATTCACGAACCAGCGCACACAATTCCTTCGCCACCTTTTGGGGCGCATTCGGCTGAAAATCGGGGGAGAACATTTCGTTGGAAAGCAGAGCCGTTACGCTGTCGAGCAAAAACGAACCGTTTTTGTCGGCTACATCGAGCACATTCAGGATATTGCATCCGCATTCAACCGTTTCGAAGCCCCAGTTTTCACGCTCCTTTTGATGACGCAGTATTCGTGCATCATCCTCGGAATCGTGCGGAATCATCGTTGCGATATAATACAGAGGACTTCCCATGGCCTTCGCAACACGCTGTGCATAATAGGATTTCCCGTTTTTACAGCCGCCGGATAAAAATACACGCATCGCATTCACCCCTGAAAACGTTCGTTGGAGCGAATTTCGCTCAGATAGCCATCGTCAATGGCGGCTTCTTCGAATGTCGCCATGTTCTGCATGATGTCCAAGGCCGTTGAAACGATTTCGAACATCATCGGACAGCCGCTGCCCTCGCCCAAACGCATGTGCAGATTCAGCGCAGGGTCCATGTGCAGTGCCTGAATGGCATACCGATAGCCGCCTTCCTCGGAACGGTGCGAAGGAATCATGGCCCATACACTGTTTTCCGCCATCCGATAGGCGCACAGTGCCGCAACCACGCTGATGAATCCGTCAATCACAATCGGAATATGATTCGCCGCCGCCGCCAGAAACGCTCCCGTGATTGCGCAAAGGTCAAAACCGCCCACCTTGCTCAACACGTCAATCGGGTCGTTCGCATTCGGATGCATTCGGGCAATCGCCGCATCGATAATCTGCTTTTTGCGAATCAGGCTTTCATCATTCACGCCGCCGCCGCGGCTCACGGTTTCCTGTGCGGGCAGATTCAAAAGCGCACTCAGAACCGCCGAAGAGGTGGACGTGTTTCCGATGCCCATTTCTCCCGTTCCGAGAATTTCCACGCCGTCTTGAACCGCACGCTCTACCGCTTGAATGCCGATTGCGATGCCCTGAATCGCCTGCTCACGGGTCATTGCGGGTTCACGGGCGAAATTCTTGGTGCCGAATGCGATTTTCTCGTTGCGCACGGTCGGGCAATGAATCTCGGCATTCACGCCGACATCGATTACTTCCGTTTCGGTGTGATAGTGCCTTGCAATCACGCCCATGCCGGTCAGACCGCGGGAAATGTTGATCGTCTGCGCCAATGTGACCGATTGCGGGGCGGAGGATACGCCTTCTTCCACAACGCCGTTATCGGCGGCGAATATCAAAACACGCCGCTTGTCCGCACGGTTGAAGATTTTCCCCGTCAGACCGGCAATCTGAACGGCGATATCCTCCAATGCGCCCAAACTGTGCGGAGGTTTCGCCAACGATTCCTGGCGCGCTCGCGCCATTTCCATTGCGGCTTGATCCGGCGGTGTGATTCTGTGAACGGTTTCCCGAAGCAATGCCTCCATAATGCGCCTCCGTAGATAAATTCCAACTTATTATAGCCCCGAAATGCATTCACTGTCAACCGTACAAAAATTCAAAATTCGTTGACAGACCACAGTCGGTTTTGGTATAATAACAGATGAAGGCGGTGCAGGGTATGAAGCAAGGACATTCCATGCGGGATTCTATTCTCGCAGTTGCCGGACGATTATTTCTTGAAAACGGTTATGAAGCCACCTCGATTCAGGACATTCTGGATGTTATGAAGCTTTCCAAGGGCGGATTTTACCATTATTTTCCCTCGAAGGAAGCTTTGATGCAGGAAATCTGTGTGCAGCATATTATCGAACGTGTTCGCCGCGCGGAACCCGAACTGTCCGTACTGCAAAGCCAGCCGATTGAATGCATGAACCGTCTTTTGCGTTTAACGGGTTTGATTGACTGGAACAACACGAAGTATGCCGCTTTGCTGCTTCGCCTCTGTTATCAAAACGGCGGCGATGCACAGATGCGTGAAAATCTTCGGAGCAGTCTTCGGGAACAGTTAAGGCCGCATTTTGATGCCGCGATTGAAAACGGCATTCAAAAGGGCGTGATGTGCGCTCGCTATCCGAAGAATATCGGTGAAATCATTCTTCGTATGGCGGACGATTTCAATGACACGGCGTGTACGCTGCTGTGCAAAGATCCGAACAGCCTGGATTCCATTATTGAAATCACGGATTTGGTGCATACCACCCGTGATGCGATTGAGGTACTGCTGGGAATGCCGTTTGGTTCTGTTTCTCTTTATGATATGCCGAGGCTTGTGAATGCCTTGAAGCGTATTCTTCAGGAAATGGAACAGGGCTGAACAAGGCAACACCGCATAATTTAATGTATCCCTCATTTGTGCGGTGCTTCCGTAACTTTTTCTTGACTTGAATCTCCGAGTATGTTAAGATACGAAAAGAAAGCAGGTGTCCCTATGCGAATTTTGGAATCGTCTGAAGATTATCTGGAAGCAATGCTCATGATGAAGGAGCAACACGGCTATATCCGCTCGATTGACATCGCAGCGGAGTTAGGCGTTACGAAGCCCAGCGTAAGCTACGCCACAAAGCGTCTGCGCGAAAACGGCTATATTACCATGGATAAGGAAGGCTTGATTACGCTCACCGAAAAGGGGTTGGAGGTGGCCAACCGCATTTACGATCGTCACAAGACATTGACCCGTTATTTCATCTCCCTGGGCGTGGACGAAGAAACCGCCCGTGAAGATGCCTGCAAGGTTGAGCACGATTTAAGCCAGCAAACCTACGATGCTTTAAGGCGTCACGCAGAAAAGTATCACAATCAAAAAGAATGACCGCCGTTTCGGTGGTCATTCTTTTTATGCATTACTGAAGCCGCTCGGGATAGTATACCGGATTCGCTTCCGCCAGCCACTGTTCCGCCTGCTTGTCGTAAGCATCGGAAATCTTTTCCTCCAGCAGCTGTGCTTCAATGGCGCTGCGCACATCCGCAAGCGGAATGGCGCCGGAGGGAACATCGCTTTCATAGCGAATAATGTGTACGCCGTTGGAAGTATGCACGGGAACGGAAATCTGTCCCGGCTCTTCGAGCATCATCGCACCTTCGATGAATGAGGATTCCATATTCGTGGAATTCGCACTGATGCAATAGCCCTGCGTCTTGGTCGGCTCATACTTCATGCCGTCATCCATGCCGTATTGTTCGATCAAGGCATCGAAATCCGCACCGCTGTTGAGCTGTTCAATCAACGCTTCCGCCTGCGCATCGAGATCCGTATACAGCGCATCGAGCTGCGTCTGTGCTTCCTGAATCTCGCTCGCCTGGGTTTCGGGATCATAGGCGGCGATGGTGTTAATCAGCGCCCGCGCATCGTTTTTCGTATCCGCATCCGTGAATGCAAGCAGAATATGCTTCACATAGCGATAGCCTTCGGGATTATACACGATTGTCTCGCCCATGAGCTTCGCATATTCGTAATCCGCGGGATTGGCGGAGAATGCGGCGGTCTGATTGGCGAGCAGCGCATCGTATTCGGACTGAATCTCCTCATCGGAAACGGTCACGCCTGCGCCGATATAATCACGCAATTTGTTCTTCCAGTATTCTTCCTTGTGCTGTTCAATCAAACCTTCGAGCGTGATGCCCACCTGCGATTCGAGATATTCATCGATGGCGGCATTCGCTTCCGTTGCGTTCATGGACGTGGTATCCACAGCGGCGGAATAGAACGAGCGATGGTCTTCGAATTCGGCCTGCGCTTCGGTTTCAATGGCGGCCAGATCTGCGCTGTTCAACTCGGTCAATCCAAGCTCCTGCGCCTTGAGATACATCACCTTTTCGGTGGTCTGCTCTTCGAGCACACGATTGAGCACGGTTTCGGCATCGTTGTCCGAATTGCCGAAATTCAGCATCAGCATGCTCATTTCATCGTTATAAGCATCCGCAATTTCGTTGCTCATGAGCTGTCCGCCCGTGAATTCGGCAACCACAACGGGTTCTGCATCTTCGGAAAGCACATCGGAAATGCCGTTTGCGCTGCTCCAGAAGCCGTTCGTGTCGGCGGTGTTCCCGCTCAGGTCGTTCATTTCATCGGATGAATCCGTGTCGTCAAATGTCCATGCGGTTGCATCGGAGAAATCCGATGAGAAGCCGATCAGCGCCATCTGGTTTTCCAGAGTGGTGATTCGCTCCTGTGCCTCCTCATACTGCTTGCGATAGCTGTTGTTGCGCACGCCGATTGCATATCCCGCCAGTCCGCCGAAAAACAGTGCGGCAATGGTGATTACCGCAACCAAAGCAACGGGCGTACTCGCCGAACGCTTCGAACGGCGGCGCTGCTGCTGAGACTTTACCGCGCTCTGCGTTCCGGTTGGGTTCTTCTCGTTAGCCATTTTGAATCCTCCTGAATACAGATATATGTCTATACACAGTACAGTATATCATATTCCGCCGCACCCTGTGTGGAAATTCATGATATTCACACAAAAAAGACGAATGAGTGTCACAAATGAAGGCAAAACAATGCCGCATATCGTGCGGGAAGATTCGCCCTTGCACAACATACGGCATTGAGATAACACCGATTTGTATGGTGTTCCTTAAAAGAAAATCGGATTGGTCCAGGCACGGCGCCCGCTTTGGTCGATTACGCAGGCACGGATATAGGAAATGCCTTTCGGAAGTTTTGCCTCGGCCGAAGTCAAATCCGTTGCGAGTACCAAAATGGAGGGCATTCTGTGGCTGATGAATTCGACGCAGCAGGCGGGGGAGCATTCGATTTTCGCAACGCCGTCTTCTACGCGGAAATCGTAGATTTCGGGGCCTGTGGTCGAATAGAATTCGCCGTTTTTCAAAGCGCTGAGAATCGAAGGCACGTTGTTTTCGGCATTCACCATCACCCAGCTGTTGCAATGCTGATCCATCGGATGTCCGTCGTCCACGGCCACGCCGTAAATGTGCTGCCCGTTAAAGAGCAATTCATCCCAATAAGCGGCGTTCATATCCAGGTGATTTTCAATCATGCAGTTGCTGTTGCGAATCTCCATGGCGAAATTGCCGTTCAGATGCATGAATTCTTCTGCGGGCGTGCCGCTCCATTCGGGGTGACAATAGAAGGTCAGATTGTTCTTTGCGTGCGCATCATCGAGCAGTGCCTGAAATTCATATTGATCCTTCACCGTGCCGCGTTCGATGGTTTCGTCCTGCGCATAGCCGTTGCCCTCTGCGGGGCCGATACAAACCGTGTGAAAGCAATGCACCACGCCCGAACCGATGAT
>CAVHAH010000086.1:0-8361 GCA_963633785.1 bacterium | reverse complement strand
GTTTTGAATGCCGTTGCATATGCCGAGAGCAAATGCGCCGATAAACATCAGAATCGCAACCGCCATCATCAACCAGCCGATGATGTGCGCCGCAAAAAACCGTTCTTTTTTACTTGAGGGAATCACCGCAAGAATCTCTTCGGGTGCGGAAGAGAACAGGCGTTTGTCTTGAATGAAACCGACCGCGGCATACAAAACCAGAAAGTATGCTATCATAATGATAATCGTTGAAAGTACAGTTGTAAGCATTTTGTTTCCTCCCGTAAATTGTATTTGCTATTGAATAAAAGCCCCGCAAACATCCATACAAATGAAAGATTGACCGCACCTGCTCCGATCATATTCATGAAAGCCGAGTTGCCAAAAGGCGCAGTTATCGCCGCAATAACCACGGAAAACAGCAGCGAGAAAATCAAGCATCGTTTCGGATACGGCGTGAGTCCGTTTGCAAAGGCACGCATCTGCGATATCGCCATCGCTAAAAACGAAATCAAGAACAGGACAAGCGCAAGAAGCATAACAAACCGCAAGACACGGCACATGAAAACCGCACGCTCAGAATGTGAGGTATCCCAAATGCCCGAAAAGTGCCGACAAAAAAATCTTCACATCAGAAAGGCCGAAAGATAGCCTTCGATTCCGTTCAGACTTTTATTTGCCGTTCCGATGTTCTCCGATGTATCCGAGAAATGCTCCGCAAATTCCGATTCTGTAAAAGCGCCGTGTTTCATGCCAATCCATACTTTTCCTTCTCTTTTGTTATCGTTCCGTAGGCAATCGCACCATCAGGAATTATACCACAGAACCGCAGAAAAGAAAATATAAAACGACACCGCACAAAAGAAAATATGCGATGTCGTTTGATTCAAAACACTTCAGCGCATCGGAATCACAATAAATTGTGAGCGATGCCAAAATTGCAGTTTGGGGAATTTTAGAAGCACACCCTAATCTCGATGCTTCCGAGCAGATAACCGATTGCCGCAGTCGATTCAATCGGCTGCGGCAGTTTACAGTTATTTCATAAAAGAAGATTTCGGATTCTGTTGAATTGTGCGGGGCCTTAATTAAACTTGCGCGTATAGTCCGGAAGCAGTTTCGGAGACGGCACATCGCTTTCGATGCCCGCATCCTTAAGCATCTTATCGTACTTATACACATGCGCAAGGGAGAGTTTGCCCGTGGATGTCGTTTTCGACTTCGCGCCCGCCTTCTGACCTGCATTGCGGCCGAACACAATCACATCCAGCAAGCTGTTGCCCATCAGACGGTTGCGTCCGTGCACGCCGCCCGCTGCTTCACCGGCAACAAACAGGTCTTCAACGCAAGTCATGCCGTTGACATCGATTTCCAAGCCGCCATTCTGATAATGCAGCGTGGGATATACCAGAATCGGCGTTTCACGCATATCAATGCCGAACTTCAGATACATTCTCAGCATTGCGGGCAAACGCTTTTCAAGCGTTCCCTTGCCGTGAATAATGTCAATCATGGGCGTATCGAGCCATACCGCTTTGCCCGTCGGCGTGGTAACGCCTTTGCCGCGCGTTGTGCATTCGCGAATCACGGCTGCGGCATTCACGTCGCGCGTTTCAAGCGGATGTACATAAACTTCGCCTTCCGCATTCACCAGCTTTGCTCCCAGAGAACGCACCTTTTCCGTTACCAGTGCGCCGTAAATCTGCTGCGGGAATGCAACGCCCGTCGGATGATACTGAAGCGCGTCCTGATACAGCAGTTTTGCGCCCGCGCGATATCCGAGAATCAAGCCGTCTGCGGTTGCACCGTAGTGATTGCTGGTCGGGAATCCCTGATAGTGCATGCGTCCCGCACCGCCGGTTGCGATTACAACGCACTTTGCGCGCGCAATCTTCACTTCTCCGGTTTCCATATTCAGAAGCACTGCGCCGGCCGCTCTGCCCTCTTCATCGAGAATCAGCTCGATGGCGGCAGTGAAATCCACAACCGGGATTTTGCGATTCAGAACCTCATCACGCAGGGTGCGCATGATTTCCGCGCCGGAATAGTCCGCCGCCGCATGCATACGCTTTCTGGAGGTTCCGCCGCCGTGGGTGGTAATCATCGTGCCGTCCGGCTCTTTATCGAATTCAACACCCAGCTCATTCAGCCACTTGATTGCATCGGGGCCGTCCATAACCAGCTTGCGAACCAATTCGGGGCGATTCACAAAGTGTCCGCCGCCCATAACATCCAGATAGTGCTGTGCGGGAGAATCACCGGGCTTATCTGCCGCCTGAATGCCGCCTTCCGCCATCATGGTATTCGCATCGCCGATGCGCAGTTTGGTGACAATCATGACCTTTGCGCCCGCTTCATCGGCTTCAATCGCCGCCGAAGAACCTGCGCCGCCGCCGCCGATTACCAATACATCGGTATCATAATCGATTTTGTCGAGATTCACATTCAAGTCCAGAACGCGGCTGTGACCCTCAATCATCTCTTCAAGCTCAACCGGCGCTCTTTCGCCCTTGTTCGGGCCGACCTGAATCGTTGCGAATCCCGCATCCTTATAATCCGGATGATACGCATCGAGCAAAGCATCCTTTTCCTCTGCGGTCATGCGAGGCGGCTCATAAGCGATATTGGCAGCACGAGCGGCCTCCACCTTTTTCATGGATGCAAGCATTTCCTCTGTGAAAATCATACTCGTACCTCCTTACTTTTCAATCACGCGGTGATTGTAGAGCTCCTTCAGCTCTTCAATCGGCTTTGCCATGATTGCTTCAATCTCCGCCGCACACAAACCGTCTTCGATTTCCTTCACTCGCTCGGTCAGGTGTTTGGATTCGGGCGCAATGTATTTGCCGTTCAGGCGGCGTGCCAGCATTGCAACCTGCGGATGCGAAATGCCCGCAGGGCAGCGAGAGGAGCAGATGCCGCACATGACGCAGTCGAACGAGAGTTCCGCACATTTCGTGTATTCACCGCGCTGAGCGTAGGCGATATACTGCATCACGTCCAGCCCCTGGGAACAGCTCTTCGTGCACGCATTGCATCCGACGCAGGAATAGATTTCGGGATACAGCGACATCATAATCTGCTCATCGGGGCGAATCTTTTCGATGTCGTAGCCTTCCTTCACAAGCGGGAAGAACGGCAGCGTCGCCACATACATATTGTCTTCAACCTTCGTTGAACATGCAAGGCAGGCCTTTAATTCACGGTCGCCCTTAATGCGGTAAACGGTGGCGCAGGCTCCGCAGAAGCCGTTTCGGCAGCCGACACCGCGCACCAGCTTATATCCGGCGTATTCGAATGCTTCCATAATCGTCAAATCGCCGGGAACCTCGTATTTCTTTCCGTACAGGAAAACATTCACCATATTTGCCATGGATTTTTCCTCCATCAATACTCGTTGGGCAGTTCGCCGAGCTCATCAAAACGGAAAACAGGGCCGTCTTTGCAAACGTATTTGTCGCCGATATTGCATCGTCCGCATTTTCCTACGCCGCATTTCATGCGCAGTTCCATTGTGGTGTAAATCTGCGTTTTTTCAAAGCCCAGCTCCGTCAATGCCTGAAGCACGAATTTAATCATGATCGGCGGACCGCAAACAAGAACCGTCTTGTTCGGATCAAAGCCCAGTTCCTTGACATAAGTCGGCACGAATGCAACGTGACCGTCCCAGCCTTCCTGTGCCCGGTCGATTGTCAGATGCACATCGATGTTATTCTCGGGGCGCATCCACGATGTCTGAATCTCGTCCAGATCAAGCAAATCATCCTTGGAACGTGAACCGTAGACCACATCGATTTTTCCGTAGTTTTCGCGCTTTGCAAGGCAATAGTTAATCACGGAATGCAACGGTGCCAGACCGACGCCGCCGGCAATGAACAGAAGATCCTTGCCCTTCAGTTCGGTATCCACGGGGAACGGCTTTCCGTAAGGTCCGCGAATGGTAATCTGCTGTCCGACATCCATCTGATGCAGCCAGCTCGTGAGGCATCCGCATTTCTTAATGGAAAACTCCTGATATTCACGAATGGTCGGCGAGGACGTAATCGAGAACATCGCTTCGCCCACTCCGGGAATCGACAGCATGGCGCACTGACCGGGCTTATGCTCAAAGCACTTGCCGCCCGTCAGCGATTCCACGCGAAATGTTTTGATATCGGGCGTATCCACGCGAATCTGTGTAACAACTCCCAGCATCGGGATTACGTTATCATGCATCTTCGTTCACCCCCAGAGCCTTGATAACCTTGACGATATTCAGCGATTGCGGACATTTTTCCAAGCAGCGGCCGCAGCCGACGCACGAATACAATCCATCGTTGTTCGACGGGAAATAGACCAGCTTGTGCATAAAGCGCTGGCGGAAACGCTGCATCTGGGTCGGGCGGTTTGTTGCAGCCGCCATCAGCGTGAAATCGGAATACATGCAGCTGTCCCAGCAGCGATAGCGCTGAATGCCGCTTCCCGTATCGAAATCGCGAATATCATAGCACTGGCAGGTCGGGCATACAAATGTGCACGTTCCGCAGCCGAGGCACGCTTTGCTGAGCGTTTCCCACTTCGGATCGTTGAATCTCTCCATCAGATGTTCGCCGTCAAAGCCCGTGAAATTCAACTTTCCAAACGGCAGGCGTTCGGTAATCGCACGAATGTCCTTTTGCGTTTCTTCCACTGCGCTTTCATCCGCTTCATCCAATCCTTCAAGCAGAGCCGCACCCTTTTCGGTATTTGCACGCAGATACATCGTATCGTTCACAATCCATGCGGTTGCATCGCCTGCGGGATTCGCGGCATCAATGCCGAAATTCGTGCAAAAGCACGTTTCCTCGGGGCGGCTGCACGCAAGGGTAATCACCGTTGCGTGTTCACGACGAGCGGCGTAATAGGGGTCGACCGGATCGGAAAGAAACACGCGATCCAGCAATTCAAAGCTTCTCGCATCGCATGCACGCACGCCGAAAACCACAAAGTTTTCCTCGAGAACCTCCGGGGTGCAGATTTCAATCTGCTTTCCCTGAACATGGAAGCGCATCATATCTTCCACTTGCGGGAAGAAAGCACCTTTTGCGCTCTTGACCGTCTTCAGCACATCCAGGCGAACGGTTTTCTCCTCGCTCCAAATGCCGTAATCCACTTGTCCGGCGCTTTCGATGGGCAAAATCAGCGTTTGTGATTGTGCTATCTTCGCATAAAGGCGATTCAACTCGGAAACTTTAATCTGCTTCATGCGTTCACGCCTCCTCTCGTGGAAACAATGCTCGGTTCCGCATCGGTTTTCGTGAAATCAATCAAAGGATGACGCTGGCCGACTTCTTCGCCCGCCTGATATTCACCGTAAAGTGAATCGATATCTTTGATGAACTTGCGGTTCAACAAGTGAAGCGGTATGCCCTGCGGACAAACGCGAGTGCATTCACCGCAATCGGTACAGCGGCCTGCCACGTGAAATGCGCGGATGATATGGAACATATTCTCTTCAAAATCGTCCGCAGCGGCTTTGTTGGCCACGCCCGAATTCGGGTTGTCGAATACGCACTTAATGCAACTGCAAGCAGGGCAGACATTGCGGCAGGCGTTGCAGCGAATGCACTTGGAAAGCTCGCCGCGCCAGAATTCAAAGCGTTCTTCGGCGGTCATGCTTTCCAGCTTTTCCACCATGTCGAAGCGGCCGCCGACGGTGGTCTCTTCGGATTCGCCGATTGTTTCGTCCGCAATTTTATGTTCCTTGCCCTTGCAGCAAAGGCATTTAGTCAGAAGCGCATCTTTGCGATTGACTTCTTGCGTTCCGTAGAGCGTATGCACGGTGATTTTGTCGCCGTTTTCTTCCAGATCCGTGATTCCTCGAATGCCCATCGCACGAATCTTATCCACATCAATCTTGCCACGGCAACCGACCGCAACCGCATAGACCTTTTCACGATTTACACGATGCTCGGTTAGGAGCTGGTTGAGGCTGTAAGAATCACACGGCTTAATCAGAGCGATTACGCATCCGTCCTTCGTGGATTCCTGAATCAGATATTTGCTCAAATTGCATCCGCAAAGCGAATCGTATTTCAGAGAATCGATATTCTCTGCGGTATATACGGCGGGGGTGCGATCATAAGCGCTCTCCCCCGCTTCCCACGCAAGAACGCGGTTTCCTTTTCCTTCGCTCAGCAGCTCTTTGACGCGGTTGATAATCATTTCTTGCATCTCAGATCCCTCAGCTTCCTGTTCTCACCAAGCTCAGTGATGGTGTGAACGAAATCGTTCATCGTAGCGGAGAATTTCGCACCTTCTGCCGCAGAAACCCATTCTACACGCGTGCGCTGGCGCTCGATGCCCATGTAATCCAGCATGCTGAACAGCATCGTCATGCGGCGGCGTGCATAGTAGTTGCCTGTGGAATAATGGCAGTCTCCCGGATGACAACCGCAGAGAATCACACCGTCCGCACCGCGCTGAAATGCACGCAGCACAAACAACGGATTCAAGCGGCAGGAACACGGAATGCGTATAATCTTGACATTCGCAGGATAGCTCATGCGTCCCGATCCCGCAAGATCGGCGCCGGCGTAACTGCACCAGTTACAGCAGAACGCAACGATGGTCGGCGTCCATTCCTTATTTTCGGTCATCGACATATCGCATCCACCTCCGCCATAATCTGGTTATTGCTGAAGCCCTTCAAATCCATAGCCGTTGACGGACAGGTCACCGTGCAGGCGCCGCATCCCTGGCAAACCGCTTCATTCACGACCGCCACACGCTTCACGCCTCTGAATTCAGGCCCGCGCACTTCTTTTTCGACATAGCTGATTGCGCCATACGGACAAACACGTTCGCACTGCGAGCAGCCATTGCACAGAAGCTCATTGGAATGCGCCACGCACGGATTGCAGGTCAGGCTGTTTTTGCTCAAAAGACCGATGACCTTCGAAGCCGCCGCACCTGCCTGCGCAACGGTTTCGGGAATATCCTTCGGTCCCTGGCAAACGCCCGAAAGATAAATGCCTGCCGTCGGGCTTTCCACAGGACGGAGCTTCGGATGCGCCTCGGTGAAGAAATCGTTGGTATCCATGCTGGCCGTCAGCATGGTGCCGAGCGCTCTCGCCGTGGGATCGGGTTCGATCGCCGTTGCGAGAACCACCATATCCGCATTGATGTGCACCTGTTCGTTGAGCAGCAAATCGCTTCCCTGAACGTGAAGATGATCGCCTTCAACGCTCACTTTGCCGACCATGCCCTTGATATAGTCTACATCATACTGTTCCACGGCACGGCGATAGAATTCATCGAATCCCTTGCCGGGCGTGCGTTCGTCGATGTAGAACACATGAACCTTCACATCGGGATACTTATCACGCACGAGCATCGCATGCTTTGCGGTATACATACAGCAAATCTTGGAGCAATAGGGTTTTCCCTTGGTTGCATCCTGACTGCAACGTGATCCGACGCACTGAATGAACACTATCTCATGCGGATGCTTTCCGTCCGACGGGCGAACGAGCTGACCTTTCGAAGGTCCTGCCGCATTCATGATGCGTTCGAATTCAAGGCTGGTGACCACGTCTTTGGATTGCGTGTAGGCAAATTCATCGAACTTGCTTGCGTCAATCGGTTTGAAACCGGTGGCCACGATGATGGCGCCGTACTGCCGTTCGATGTATTCGTCCTTCTGATCGAACTTGATTGCGCCTGCGGAACAATTCTTCTCGCACAGTCCGCATTTGCCGGTGCGAAAATGAATGCAGTTGGTTGAATCGATAACCGCCACATTCGGAATCGCCTGTGCAAACGGAATATACACCGCACCACGCGTATTCAAGCCCATGTTGAACATATTCAAGCCCTTGCGAGACGGACATTTCTCCGTGCAAACGCCGCAGCCGGTGCACTTTGTTTCATCCACATAGCGCGCCTTTTTGCGAATCGTTGCCGTGAAATTGCCGACATAACCGGAAACACGTTCCAGCTCCGCATAGGAGATG
Organism: bacterium; assembly: GCA_963633785.1. Lineage (GTDB taxonomy): Bacteria > Bacillota > Clostridia > Christensenellales > Aristaeellaceae > Faecivicinus. The sequence goes on along the minus strand of CAVHAH010000086.1, from coordinate 409 downwards.
ATGTTGATTTTGTCGCTCTGCGCCGCTTCTACCATTTTGGGCGTCAGAATACACGCCGCACAGTCGAGCGTCGGGAACGTCTTATCGAGCTGCGCCATGCGTCCGCCGATAGTCGGCTCTTTTTCGACGATGTCGACTTCGAAACCGGCTTCCGCAACGTCCAACGCCGTCTGAATGCCTGCAATGCCGCCACCGATTACGAGCGCGCGTTTGGTCACGGGGCTCGTTCCTGCCGTAAGCGGGGCATTCAGATTCACCTTAGCAATCGCGGCACGCGCAAGAATGATGGCCTTTTTCGTTCCCTCTTCCATATCCTTGTGAATCCAAGAGCACTGCTCGCGGATATTGGCGATTTCAACCATATAAGGGTTGATTCCCGCCAGTGTTGCCGTTCTGCGGAAGGTGGCTT
>CAVHAH010000085.1:0-8416 GCA_963633785.1 bacterium | reverse complement strand
TAGTAGCTCAGTTGGTAGAGCGCCACCTTGCCAAGGTGGAGGTCGCGAGTCCGAGTCTCGTCTACCGCTCCATATGCACCTTTAGCTCAGTTGGTAGAGCACCTGACTCTTAATCAGGGTGTCTAGGGTTCGAGCCCCTAAAGGTGTACTTTAATCCGTATGTTTCAAGACATACGGATTTTTTTCGTGCAAAACCAGACTTCGGACGAGATTTCGGCATATCCCCTTCCTTTTTTTCGACGTTTGTATTATAATATTGTTAGATGGTTTGTTCGGAAAAATGAAAAGGAGGAGCGTAACGAATGCGTTGCGCAAAAGAAGAATGATTTACTATGTGGATGCCGCTGCCTTTCGCGATGGAGACGGCAGCAAGGAAAGACCGTTCAAGCAAATCAACAGTGCCGCGAAAATTGCTCTGCCGGGAGACGAGGTGCTCGTAGCGCCCGGTTTGTATCGTGAATACGTGAATCCCGTTCATGCGGGAACGGAGGAAAAACGCATCACCTATCGTTCGATTGAACCGAAGGCGGCGCACATCAGCGGTGCGGAAGAAATCGGGAATTGGACGCACGTCACGGGAGATGTGTGGTCCGCCCGTGTTCACAACAGCCTGTTCGGCGATTATAATCCGTATACGACCATGGTTTGCGGCGACTGGTATTTTGCGCCCACGGTTCGGCATACCGGTTCGGTGTATTTCAACGGCAGAATGCTTTATGAAACGGTCACTTTGGAGGAGTGCATTCAGGGTGCGGCCGATCCGTGTGCGTGGAATCGGGAAGAGAGCACATTCAAATGGTTCACCGAGCAGGAACAGGATGAAACCGTGTTGTATGTAAATCTGCACGGCGTGGACCCGAATACGCAGAATATGGAAATCAGCGTTCGCCGCAATGTATTCATGCCTTCCGAAACGGGCATCGGATATATTACCGTCAGCGGATTTGTGCTCAGCGATGCGGCAACCACTTGGGCACCGCCGGCGGCGTATCAGGACGGTTTAATCGGCCCGCATTGGAGCCGCGGCTGGATTATCGAGGATTGCGAAATCTACAACAGCAAGTGCTGCGGAATCTCTTTGGGCAAGTATCTTGATCCCGAAAACGATATGTATTTTTACACCAAGCACGTCAAGAGCCCCACTCAAATGGAAAGGGATGCGGTGTGTCGTGGACAATACCACGGTTGGCTGAAGGAAAAAGTCGGCAGCCATATCGTTCGCAGATGTGAAATTCATCATTGCGAACAAACGGGCATCGTCGGGAGAATGGGCGCCGTATTCTCCGTTATTGAGGATTGCCATATTCATCATATTTGCAATTCTCAGCAGCTCGGCGGCGCGGAAACCGCGGGAATCAAGCTCCATGCGGCCATTGACGTTACGGTGCGCAGGAATCACATTCACAACTGTATTATGGGCGTGTGGTTTGACTGGCAGGCGCAGGGCGCGCGAATCACGCAGAATCTGATGCATGATAACTATCCGCCGACGGGCTGCGAAGCGGCGCAAGGCGCCATGTTCAGCCAGGATATATTTATCGAGGTGGGGCATGGACCGACGCTGATTGATAACAATGTGCTGCTTTCCAAACAGTCTGTTTGCATGCCCAGCGAAGGAATTGCCTGCGTGCACAATCTGATGCTCGGCGCATTCACGTTGATTAACAGCGGCGTGGATTCCGTTGTTAACGGTCAGCGTGAGCCGCGCTACACCCCGTATCACATTCGCCATAGAACGGAAGTGGCGGGCTTCATGACGATTCTTCATGGCGATGACCGAATCTATAATAATATCATTGTGCAAGCTCACGAAATCACGGATTCAACCCGAAAGCCGTCCGATAACAATTATGAAGTGGCGGGAACCGCTCCGTTTGATATTTTCCCGACTTACGAAGAATGGATCGGGCACTTCGAGATGAATCGTGAGCCGACCATGGATGCACTGGCGACGTACCACTTCGGCCATCTTCCCGTTTGGATAGACGGAAATGCGTATTTCAACGGCGCAACGGTTTGCAAGCATGAAAAGCATTGCCGAATCGATTCAAATCCGAATGCGTATGTGGAGCTTCGGGAAGAAAACGGACACATGGTTTTGAAAACGGATGTACTGGAACGGGTGAAGGATTTCGGCGTTGGCGTTATTACCACGCAAACCCTGGGCTGTGCCTTTGAACCGGAGCAGAAGTTTGAGAATCCCGATGGAACCGCAATCTGTTTTGATACGGATTATCTGGGAAATCACCGCGGCACACAAACGATTCCCGGACCGTTTGCACAGGCCTGCGACAGCGTGATTGTTCTGTGAAGTGCCGATACATTGAACATGGAGGCAGATAATGGCAAATAAATTCTTCGTTTCTCCGTGGACGGATGGCTGGCGCAATCTCGGAACAGACGAGTATTTTCTGGACACGCTTTCTCCGGATGATATTTTGCTCTATTTCTTCGTGAACCGAAGCGCGGTTATTATTGGACGGGGGCAGAATCCCTGGGCTGAATGCAATTTAACCGCCATGCAGCGTGACGGCGTTCAACTGGTGCGGCGCATTACCGGCGGCGGTGCGGTTTATCATGATTGCGGAAACCTGAATTTTTCCTTTATCATGGGGAAGAATAACTACAATGTCAGCCGACAGCTGAATATGATTCTCTCTGCCGTTCGGGATTTGGGCATCCCGTGTGAATTCAGCGGACGAAACGATTTGCTTGCAGACGGGCGAAAATTCTCGGGCAATGCTTTCTGCCAACGTGGTTCGATTTGCCAGCATCACGGAACGTTGCTTGTATCTTCGCATCTCGGGCAACTGCAGAATTATCTCACGGTGGATCCTCGCAAGCTGGAAGCCAAGGGCGTGAAATCCGTTCGCAGCCGTGTATGCAATCTGAATGAATTTGTTCATAACCTCAGCTGTGAATCGGTTTTGAACACGCTGCGGAATGCGTTTCTGCGTGAATACGGCTTGTTTACCGAAATCGAAACGCCGAACGAGAGCGATTTGGAGCCTTATATCCGAAAACATGCTTCCGATGCATGGCGGCTGGGCAATACGCCGCGATTTGATTTAGAACTTGAAAATCGCTTTTCGTGGGGAAATGTGCAAATGCTGTTCACACTGCGTCAGGGACGGGTGGATGACGTGAATGTTTATACGGATGCAATCGATATCACGTTGCCGTCTGAAATCCGCGTGCGTCTTTTGGGAAAAGCGTTCTCTTCACAGGTAATGTCCGAAGCGTTGTGGGAGTGCGAGAATCCGCAGATTCGCGATGTGGCACAGTTTATACTGGAACAAGGTCTGTAATATAGCATTCAGCCTGATTGCGTGCGGCGCAATCAGGCTGAATTTATGGCTTTATCGGTGTGGATAGGGGAGGGATACCGTTCGTTGTCAATCACTTATCCGACAAAAAGCAGCCTGCGATGTCTTTCGAACATCGCAGGCTGTTGTCAGTAATGACTAATGAAATTCAAGAGCGTCGATTAGTCGTACACCAGCAGGGAGATCATTTCGTCATCGATGTTTTCGGCATTGTACCACTGAGCGCCGGTATCAACGTCGGAAACTTCTTCGCCGTTGGCGGCCTTCACAGCCAGCTCAACTGCCTTGTAGCCGATCTGATAGGGATCCTGGGTAACGGAACCGATGAACCAGCCGTTGCGAATAGCGTTCTTCTGGGTTGCGCCTGCATCGAAGCCGGCAACGATCAGATCTTCATAGCGACCGCCGTCAGCCAATTCGGAACCGTCGGCAGTTGCGGACAGGAAACCGGTAACAGCGTTCTCGTTGGAAAGGAACACAGCCTTCAGACCATCGAGATTCAGAACTGCGTTGGAAGCGCTGACCAGGTCGGAAACCTGCGTGGTAGCGGAAATTTCAACATCGATAATCACGCCGGCGCCTTCAACTTCGTTCTTCCACTTGTCGTGGCCGGTTACGGAAACGGTGTTGTATTCGCTTGCCAGCTCAACCATCTTGTCTACGAAGCCGGTGGTGCGTCCGATAACGGATGCGGAAACAGCTTCCTGAGAAATCACGGCGATCACAACGGGAGCATCTGCGGTTGCGGCCTTGAGCATATCGGCGAAGCCTTCCTGCTCCATGATCTTCTCAGCGGCGATAGCGGCAGCGCTTTCGTTGTTGGTGGAAGCGGTAGCCTTGATGGAGCCTTCCGGAGCATCCGGAACGCCGGAGTCAAATCCGATAACCGGGATGTTCTTCTCGAGGCATTCCTGCAGCTCGCCGATTACGGAATCGGTGGACAGAGCAGCCAGAGCGATTGCATCGGGGTTCTTGAGCATTTCGTTCTTGAGCATTTCAACCTGGTCGTCGATGTCGGTTTCGGAAGCGGGGCCGTCGAAGTAGATTTCTACATCCAGATCGATAGCGGCCTGCTGTGCGCCCTGGTTAACGGCCTGCCAGAACTGATGCTGGAAGCCCTTGGAAACGACGGAGATGTACATCTTCTCTTCTGCGACAGCGCCGCAGGTCATTGCCAGTACCATCAGTACGGCGAGCAGGATTGCGAGGGTTTTCTTCATTGTGTGTTTCCTCCTTTTTGATTGGGTCGGACTATTTTCACCGGGAGAACCCCGGTTGAAGACTGTTACTTCTTGTGAATGCGGGATGCGGAGCGAATGCGCGCCTGGTCAAGCAGCACCGCACCGATAACCACCAGGCCGGTGAAGAATGTCTGCCACTGAGACTGCAGTCCGATTGCGGGAAGACCGTTCTTCAATACAGACATGATGAAAATACCGATCATAGTGCCCACGATGGAACCGGAACCGCCCGCCATAGACGTGCCGCCGATGATAACCGCCGTGATGCCGTTCATTTCCAAACCGTTGCCGGTTCCGGGAATAACGGTGGTGTAGCAGGCTGCATAGAAGATGCCTGCGATTGCGCAGAACAAACCGCACAGGGTGTAAATCAGAATCTTCCAGTTGTCGGTTTTTACGCCGGACAAACGGGCCGCTTCTTCATTAGAACCGATGGCCAGCGTGTAGCGTCCGAACTTCGTTTTGTTCAGCAGGAAAATCGAGAGGACGAAAGCCACAAGCAGATAGATAGCGCCGGTCGGGAAACCCTTGATGCCGAACAAATCGGTGCGGTAGAAAACCTGCTTGAACCATTCATCGGAAGTGCCGACGGTCGGGAAGCGCTGCGTTTGAACGTTGGTAATGATGGAGCCCAAGCCGAGCGTGACCATCTGCGTGCCGAGCGTTGCGATGAAGGGAGGCAGCTTGCATTTTGCAATCATGAATCCGTTCAGGAAGCCGAACGCCGTTCCGATAAGGAGGCAAAGAACCAAACCTGCCCAAAGCGGGAATCCCCACTTGCTGTAAGCATAGCAGCCGATCAGTGCCGAACAGAGCATGTTCGAACCGAGGGAAAGGTCGATGCCGCCCGAAATGATAACGAACGTGACGCCGAATGCCATGAATCCGACATAATAAGACGATTCGAGAATGGTTTTCAGCGTGTACAAATCAAAGAAGTTCTTTCCGAAAATCGCGAAGAATACATAGAGAATCACCAGCGCCGCCGGCGCGAGCAATGTCTGAATGTTAATCTTTTTATTCATGCTTTGTCAGCCTCCCGTATGCTGCGTCGCCAGGGTCATAATCTTCTCCTGGGTCGCTTCTTCGATGGACAATTCACCTGTTTTTACACCTTCGCACATCACGACCACGCGGTCCGACATGCGCAAAAGCTCCGGCATTTCCGATGAAATCATGATGATGGATTTGCCCGAACGAACCAAATCGTTCATCAGCTTGTAGATTTCGCTCTTCGCGCCGACGTCGATGCCGCGCGTGGGCTCATCGAAAATCAGGATGTCGCAGTTGCGCTCCAGCCATTTTCCGATAACGACCTTCTGCTGATTGCCGCCGGACAGACCGTTTGTTGCTGCGTGAATTCCCGGAGTTTTGATTTGAATCAAATCAACGTATTTGTCCGCAGCCTGAGCGATTTTTCTGTCGTTGACCACAGGCCCGTTGGTCATGGTATCCATGTTCGGAAGCGCCACATTGTCGGCGACCGAAAGCCCCAAACACAGACCGAAGCGTTTGCGGTCCTCGGACAGATAACCGATGCCCGCACGAACGGCGTCGTTCGGCGTTGCGATGCGCATCTTCTTTCCGCGAACGTAGATTTCTCCGCTGATCATCGGATCGGCGCCGCAAATCAATCTCGCAACCTCGGTGCGTCCGGCACCCATCAGACCTGCCAGACCGAGAATCTCGCCTTGATGCAGCTCGAAGCTCACATCTTTCACGGCGGGGGAGCACAGGTTCTTCACTTCGAGAACAACCGGCGCATCTTTTGCTACGGCGGACTCGGTTTTCGGTTCCTCGTAGATGACGCGTCCGACCATCATGCTGATGATTTCGTCCATCGAAACATCCGCCATGTCGCGCGTGCCGACGTACTTGCCGTCACGCATGACCGTTACACGATCGGCGATTATACGAAGCTCTTCCATTCGGTGGGAGATGTATATAATGCCGACACCCTGAGATTTCAAGGTGTGAATGAACGAAAACAAATCCTTGATTTCCGATTCCGTAAGAGCCGCTGTCGGTTCGTCCATAATCAGAATTCGCGTATTGTTGAAGGAAAGCGCCTTTGCGATTTCCACCATCTGCTGCTTTGCAACGGTGAGCGAACGCACTTTCGTTCCTGCACGGATGTCCGAGAGATGGAGCGAATCGAGCAGTTGATTGGTTTGTGCATTCTGCCGTGAACTGTTGAGCAAGATGCCGTGTGTCGGCTCACGACCGATGTAGATATTCTCGGCAACGGTCAAATCCTGCATCAGGTTGATTTCCTGATGGATGATGCTGATTCCCAGTTGCTGCGCTTCCAGCGTTGACTTTACGTTGATTTCTTTCCCGTCGAGCAGAACGGAACCGCCGTCGCGCATATATACGCCGGACAGTATTTTCATCAACGTGGATTTTCCTGCACCGTTTTCACCGACCAGCGCATGAACCTCGCCTGCACGAAGATCGAATCGACAATCGTCCAGCGCATGAACGCCGGGAAAATATTTTTGTATTCCGGACATTTCCAGCATTGGCTGATTCAAGGCTTTCCCTCCTTATTCTTGCTGCATACAATTACAATTCTTTAACCTACCGTGTTATAATAATAGCATCATATCGGCAGATTGTCAATATAGAATTTGGATTTTTAGCAGAAATGAAGATACTATTTTTTTGCTTTTTCCTTGAAAAAATGCTTTTGATATGAATATTGTTATGCGAAAAGATACGATTTTACTATTTTGCGAAACACAATGCAATATCACCGCAAAGGACGTAAACCGAGAGATAAATTCCGCTGTTTGCGGGGCAGAAAAAAAGCATCGACTCTTTCGAATCGATGCCTGAATGCTTGCTTCATTCTTCTTCGGGCCACACTTCTTTTGCGAGGTTGAATACCGCCCAGCCCTTCGGCCAACCGGCATAGAAGGCGACATGCGTAATGATTGCGGCGATTTCCTTTTGCGTCACGCCGTGGCTCTTGGCGTTCTGAAGGTGAAACTTCAAAGAAGAATCCGTGATTCCCTGCGCCATCAGGGCGACCACCGTGATGATGCTTCTCGTTTTCAAATCGATATCTTCGTTGTTCCAGTTTTCTCCGAAGAGAACGTCGTCGTTGAAATGTGCGAATTCGGGTGCGAATTCTCCGAGAGCTTTTCTTCCTGCCGTTTGAACGATTTTTGCCATGTTTCTGTTCCTCCGTTTTGAATATTATCGTGTATTTGCGAAACGCATCAGTTTGCTTGAACGGATGATGTCCATACGTTTTCTATCCATTCGATGCACGCTTCTCCCATAATCTTCCGCTCTTTTTTGCATTCTTCGGGATTGGCTTTTTCGGATTTAATAAAATACTTTATCTCTTCTCCGCAATTTTCAAGCATCATGTGGCTCATGTGCTTAAAATTGATATGTTTGTAAGGATACGAAAAGTTATGTTCGGAAAGTCTTTCGCATAATTTGATGCAGCTTTCTTCCGACGGCCATACCGTATCCACACTCGTTGAAAACATCAGTATCGGTGCCTTGATTTTTTCAACCCGAATAACGGAATCGTCAACGATTTCCTTTCCCTGATTTACCTTTAATATATTGTATTCCTTTGCCTCCCACAGCATTTTCAATACATTGAATTTGCGCATTTTATACGGCGTATAGGGAAGCGGTTTGCCGTCTGATTCCCAGCAGCAATCGTTTGACGGCGCTCCGTTTTTCAATCCTTCGCTGAAATACCATGAAGGCGTCTTCACAATCACGCACGACAGTTCAGGGTATTTCATGGCGGCGGCCAACGTGTATTCCGCACCTTTGGATACGCCTTCGATGCCGATTTTCTCATAGCCCCGATTTTTCAGCCAT
>CAVHAH010000084.1:0-8750 GCA_963633785.1 bacterium | reverse complement strand
ACACTCAACACACTGCGTGAAATTCTCCGCAAAGGAGAAAGTATCGACCGAACGCGCATTCGCTATGCCATTGCGCTTGCCGCAGAAGGAAAGGCCGACCGCATCGGCGAAATCATGCGCGATGTGATTGCCATCACGTATCGCGGCCGCCCCGTGAAATGCAAAACGCTCGGTCAGAAGCAATATGTCGATGCGATTCGCGACAACACCTGCACATTCGCCGTAGGCCCCGCGGGAACGGGCAAAACCTATCTTGCGATTGCCATGGCGGTGGTTGCCTTGAAGAATAAGGAAATCGAAAAGATTATACTCACCCGCCCCGCAGTAGAGGCCGGCGAAAAACTCGGTTTCCTGCCGGGTGATCTGGCGCAGAAGGTGGATCCGTATCTCCGCCCTTTGTATGACGCACTGCATGAAATGATGGGCGTGGATGCCTATCAGCGTTTGGTGGAGCGCGGGGCCGTGGAGGTTGCGCCGCTGGCGTATATGCGCGGACGCACCCTGAATGACGCCTTCATTATTCTCGATGAAGCGCAGAATACCACTTCCGAACAAATGAAAATGTTTTTAACCCGCATGGGCATGGGCTCGAAAATGGTTATCACGGGCGATGTAACGCAGATTGATTTGCCCATGGGGAAAAAATCCGGTCTGGTCGAAGCGCTGGACGTGCTCAAAAACGTGGATGATATTGCGATTGTGAAACTGTCGCATCGGGATGTTGTGCGCCATGAGCTGGTGCAGGCGATTGTTCGCGCGTATGAAAAATATGCGCAGAAGCCGCAAACGCGCAAAATACACGGATAGTATCCCGACTTTTCAGGGAAAGGAGACCGATCATGAAAAAACATCTCGGCAATATGCATCTTGCGCCGCTGGTGAAAACGGTTCTGATTTATCTGATTGCATGTGCGTTGATGTTTGCGCCGCTGTATGTGAGCGTAACGCCGGAACAATACGACATTCAGGTGGGAGCGCCTGCGCCGATTGAGATTCTGGCCACGAAAGACGTGGTGGATACCGTCACGACCGAGCAGATGCGAAACGCTGCGGCGGATGCCGTGGAGCCGAGCTACAAAACGCCCGATTATTCCGGCGTGGAGGATGTTATCGGCGATCTGAATGCCCGATTTACCGCGTTGCAAAACGCCTGCAATCAGTATTCCGTCGGCAAGTATTCCGATGAAGACCTGTCCGATTTGAATGCGGCGCTCGGCATTACCGTAACGCGCGAACAGCTCAACGCCTTCCTGTCCGAAACGAGCGAAACGCATGATTTGCTGTTCGAAACGGCAAAGACGGAGTTGTACAATGCCCTGATGGCCACGGTTCCCGAAGGGCAGGAAGCGCTTACCGTAAAGAGCATTCATGCGGATTTGGAAAGTCAGGAACAGTTTTCCGATCATTCGGTGGATTTGGTTACATCGCTGATTCGCGAATGCATTCGCCCGACCATGATGATTGACGAGGAAATCACCGAGCAGAACCGTCAGGCCGCCCGTGACGCCGTGGAATCCAAGATGTGCGTTAAGGGACAGGTGATTGTGCGCAACGGCGAAATCGTTACGCTCGCACAGTACACGATGATTCAGTCGCTCGGCCTGCTTGCGGACGACAGCTTTGATATTCAAACGCCCATCGGCATTGCGCTTTTGGTGCTTGCGTTAATCGGCGCACTGGTTGCGTATCTGTCTCTGTTCCGCAAAAAGCTGCTCGAAAGCCCGAAGCAGACGATGCTGATTTGCATGATACTGGTTTTGACCGTTTGGCTCTGCTTCGTGTTCCAATTCGCCAACGTTTACTTCATGCCGTTCTCGGTTGCCCTGATTTTAACGGCGATTCTGATGGACGCGCGGTTTGCGCTGTTCATGAATCTGATTGCCGCACTGCTCGTTTCCCTGATGACCACGGGAAGCGGCATGATTGCCATCGTGCTGATGTCCTGCGTAAGCGGTCCGCTGATTGCGATGCTGTATCGAAAGAATCAGCTGCGCTCCACCACATTGCTCGCCGGTCTGGTGATTGCCCTGAGCAATTTCCTGATTACATTGGGGGTCGGGCTTTTCAACAGCGTTGAAATCAAAACGGTGCTCGTGAATGCGCTTTGGGCGGCAGGCGGCGGCGCCGTGAGCGGCGTAATCTGCATCGGCGTTCAGCCGGCCATGGAGCTGCTGTTTAATCTCGCCACGGCTTCAAAGCTCATTGAATTGTCGAACCCGAATCAGCCGCTTTTGCGCAGACTGCTTTTGGAGGCTTCGGGCACTTATCACCATTCCATTATCGTTGCGAATCTTGCGGAAGCCGCCGCTTCGGCCATCGGCGCAAACGGATTGCTCGCCCGTGTCGGCGCATATTACCACGACATCGGCAAGCTCAAGCGCCCGATGTATTTCAAGGAAAATCAGATGGGCGACAATCCGCACGACCGAACGGATCCCCGTGTTTCCACGGCGATACTCACCGCTCACCCCCGTGACGGCGCTCAGCTGGCGCAAAAGGCGCGCATTCCCGAACCCGTAATCGATATTATCCGCCAGCACCACGGCGATTGCCCCGTGATGTTCTTCTACGACAAGGCGCTGAAGCTCTACGGCGATCAGGTGGATATTTCCTCATTCCGCTATGAAGGTCCCCGCCCGCAAACGCGTGAAGCGGCGGTGGTCATGCTTGCGGACAGTATCGAAGCGGCCACTCGTGCGCTGCCCAATCCCGATTCCGAGAAAATCGATGCGCTGATTCGAAAGATTGTTCACGGAAAGCTCAACGACGGTCAGCTGGACTGCTCTTCGCCCACATTCAATGATCTGGAGAAAATCTGCAGCGCATTCTCGACCGTGTTAACGGGCGTATTCCACGAGCGCATCGAATACCCGACCCTCGAAATTCCCCCGAGAACCGAGAGCGCAGCGAAATCCGAAAGCAATTCGGAAGAAAAAGCGCAAGTTGAATCCGAAAGTAATGCGGAGGCCGAGAAAAATGATTGAGCTTCAATGGGAAATCACGCCGTGCATAGACGGTTTGGAATCCTTTTTGAATGATGTTGCCGATGCATGTTTTCATGTCGAAGGCATTGAAAACGCCGGCTTCACGATTACCGTTGTGGACGATGCCCGCATTCGGGAAATCAATCGGGAAACGCGAAAAATCGACGCACCCACGGATGTATTGTCGTTCCCGATGATTCAGTATCCGAAGGGAACCACGGCGAAGGACAATCCGAAACGCCTGCGCCGTGAATGGGATCCCGAGCTGGGATATATTCAGCTGGGCGATTGCATTCTGAATCTCGACCGTGCCCGCCAACAGGCGGAGTCCTTCGGGCATTCGCTCAAACGGGAACTGGGCTATCTTACCGCGCATTCGGCTTTTCATCTGATGGGCTATGACCACATGATTGAATCCGACAAACGCATCATGCGTGAACAGGAAAAGCGTGCCATGCGTGAACTGCACCTTTGGAGGGAATCGGAGATATCTTATCGGGATTTGTTTGATTTGGCGCTTCAGGCCATGCAGAATTCCTATTCGCCGTATTCAAACTTCAAGGTCGGCGCATGTATATTGACCGAATCCGGAAAAACCTTCTGCGGATGCAATTTCGAAAACGCCTCCTACGGTGCGGCGATTTGTGCGGAACGGTGCGCCGCTTCCTGTGCGATTGCCGCGGGCGAACGGCGTTTCAAGGCGATTGCGATTGCCGCATTGCAGCCCGCATGGCCGTGCGGCATCTGTCGGCAGGTGCTGCGTGAATTTGCATGTGATATGGAAATGCCGGTGATTGTCGGAACAAAGGAAAGCGGCTTTCGGGTAAGAACGCTCGGAGAACTGCTGCCGGAATCCTTCGGTCCCGAAGTGCTCGGCGTAAAAAGAGATTGAATCAGAAAGGCAGAATCTATGAATCAGAAATTTCGTTCCGGCTTCGTGGCGATTATGGGTCGCCCGAATGTCGGCAAATCCAGCTTGATGAACCGCTTCGTCGGCGAAAAGGTCGCCATCGTGTCCAATCATCCGCAAACAACCCGCAACAAGCTCCTCGGCGTGGCAACGGGCGAAGATTGGCAGATTGTATTTGTGGACACCCCCGGTCTGCACACGCCGCGCACGAAGCTCGGTGAATTCATGATGCAAAGCGCCCGAGAAGCCCGTGAAGGCGTGGATGCCGTTCTGGCCGTTGTAGACGGTCAGCGCATCGGTGCGGGCGATAAGGCGATTCTCGCCGATCTTGCGCAGATGAATTGTCCGAAGCTGTTGGCGGTCAACAAAATCGATATCGTTTCCCCCGAAAAACTGATGCCGCAGCTGGCAGAGTTGAACGATTGCCATTTCGACCAGGTGTTTTCCGTGTCCGCACGGCGGGGCGATAATGTAGACGCTTTGCTTCAGGCGCTGATTGACTGCATGCCCGAAGGCCCGAAATACTTCCCCGACGACATGATTACCGACCAGCCGGAGCGGCTGATGTGTGCGGAAATCATTCGTGAAAAGGCGCTGAACAACCTGCGTGATGAGATTCCGCACGGCGTTGGCGTTGAAATGATGCGCATCAAGAAAGTCAGCGATACATTAACCGAAATCACCGCCGACATCTATTGCGAGCGCACTTCTCATAAATCGATTATCGTCGGAAAGAACGGCGCAATGCTCAAGAAAATCGGCAGCGAAGCCCGAACGGACATCGAACATCTGATGGGCACAAAGGTCATGCTCAAGCTCTGGGTGAAGGTGCGTGAAGGATGGCGCAACCGCGAGGGCGATTTGCGAACGCTCGGCTATGAGCGCGACTGATGGCGACGCTGACTGTTGATGCGCTGGTACTGCGCCATGCCGATTATTCGGAATACGATCGCATGGTCACGCTGTTCACGCCCGATTACGGTCGAATCGATGCGATTGCCCGCGGATGCAGGCGGCCGAAATCGCCGCTCATCAACAGCGTGGAACCGTTCACCAGCGGTGAATTTCAGCTTTTCGCAAACCGTGAACGCTACACCATCGAGCAGTGCCAAATCAAAGAGAGCTTTTACGATTTGCGCACGGATTACGATCGGCTTCTGCACGGCGTTTATTGGCTGAAGCTTCTGGAATGCGCCGTGATGCCGGAAGAAGCAAATCCGAAGCTGTTCATGACCACATTGCGTGCGTTGGCGCATCTGAATTATTCGGATCTTCCGCCCGAACTGCTCACAATGGCATTCGAAATGCACCTGATGGCCTCGCTCGGTTATGCTCCCCGCATGGATGCGTGTATGCAGTGCGGAAAAGCGATTGATGATTCCGCGCGTTTTGATGCGGCATTGGGCGGAACGGTATGCATTCAATGTCCGTCCGCCGCACCGAAGGTCAAAAACATGGCGCGCAGAATCATGATGAAAGTGCCCCGAACCCGATATGAACAGGTGGCGCTGCTCATCGATCACCCCGAATGGAAGGATGCGGCAAGGCTGTATCGCACATACATCAATCGCCGACTGCATCAGGAAAAATATGCACCGCCGCTGGCGGAATAAAAAAATTTCAAATAACCTGTTTCAAATTCGAAAAAAGCGTTTATACTATAGACGGTGGGGAAAACAGCAACGAAATTTGAAGGAGGTTATTTTATGAAGAAGTTTGTTTGCAGCATCTGCGGTTATGTTTACGAAGGTGAAGAGGCTCCTGAATCCTGCCCGCTTTGCCACGCTCCCGCAAGCAAGTTTGTGGAACAGGGCGATGAAAAGGTCTGGGCGGCGGAACACGTAATCGGCATTGCGAAGGATGTTCCGGAATCCATCAAGCAGAGCCTGCGCGAGAATTTCGCAGGTGAATGCACCGAAGTCGGCATGTATCTGGCGATGGCGCGCGCCGCACACCGCGAAGGCTATCCGGAAATCGGTCTGTACTGGGAGAAGGCCGCCTATGAAGAAGCGGAGCACGCCGCAAAATTTGCGGAACTGCTCGGCGAAGTCGTAAGCGAATCCACGAAGAAGAATCTCGAAATGCGTGTAGAAGCCGAAAACGGCGCAACCGCAGGCAAATACGAGCTCGCCAAGCAGGCCAAAGAGCTGAATCTCGATGCCATTCACGACACCGTTCACGAAATGGCCAAAGACGAAGCCCGTCACGGCAAGGCCTTTGAGGGTCTGCTGAAGCGCTACTTCGGCAAGTAAGAAAATTGCGGGAACTGTCCTGAAAAAGGATGGTTCCCGCTTTTTTGTTTTCTGAAGAATATAGCGCAGAGCTTACACCCTGCGCTATAAAACGTTATGCGGTTTCTTTCTTAATATGATTGCAAGACACCGCAACCACGCCAAGACCGAGTGCGACAATCATCATTCCGACAGGATAGTAAATAACATTTGCCATGGTCTTCATTGATTGCGACAACACCACAACTCCGTCATTTATTTTATTAAGTTCGTCAACAATGATATCGGAAGCTCTGTAAATCTCCGTATAGAAGTCAGCCCCAAACGCCGCATAATCAGCATCGTAGTAACCCATTGCATGCGTATCAACACTGACTTTCTTGTTCATTACGGTAATGCCCATAATGATAATCACAACGCCCAAAAGCAAAGAGATAATAGCCGTCACATTGAACTTCTTTGTCACACGCGCTTTAATCGGCGCTGCGGATTCAGTCGCTGCTTCTTCAATCGGGGATTCACCGGACGGACATTCTTTTGCCTCTTCTTCGAGTTCCGTTCCGCATTCCTCGTATTTCAGTTCACTCATCTCAGAATTCCTCCATCATATCAACCGAATAGACTGACAATGGGAACACCGCTCAAAAATCCGCCGATGGCGCTGATGATACCCAAGATAATGCCTGCCGTGCCCAAACCCGTTTTACCACCGGCCTGTTTCGCTTGAGAGCGTCCGATTGCGGACAACACTAAGCCCGTAATTCCCGTCAGACCATAGAAAATGAAGCAGGATACCAAAGAAACCACAAAACCAGCAATCTGCAATCCGTTCGTCTTACCTTCCATTTGGCTACTTCCCTTCGTTTTATATTTATAAAGTTCGTCTAACCCAACAGTAGCATTATACCCCCCCGAAAAAAATGTCAAGTGTTTTTTTACATTTTTATACACACTCAGTTATTGTAAGCAAAAACCCCCAACATCAACATAAATCATTCGCCGTTCGCTTTTGCCCGATGATTGCCGCATATGTTTTCGAAATACAACAGAACCTTTCTTGCGGTTATGCGCGAAATATGCTACAATAGTACATCATCATTCATGGAGGCACGAATATGGCACAGCTTTGGGGCGGACGATTCACGCAGGCGGCCAGCGAAACGGCAGCGGCATTCACATCCTCGATTTCATTCGACAACCGTTTTTATCCGCAGGACATTCAGGGAAGCATTGCGCATGTAACGATGCTTGCGAAGCAGGGCATTGTGACCGATGCCGAGCGTGATACCATTATCGCAGGTCTTCAGGCCGTGAAAGCCGATTTGGACAGCGGAAAATTCTCCTTCACGCCCGATTGCTATGAAGACATTCATTCATTGGTGGAAGCGGAGCTGATTAAGCGTGTCGGCGATGTGGGCAAAAAACTCCACACCGGACGCAGCCGCAACGACCAGTGCGTAACGGACATGAAGCTCTACACGCTTTGCGAAGCGAAGGAAATTCGCGCGATGCTCGTGCGCTGGATCGGCGTGCTGGTTTCGATTATGGATCAGAACGTCACCACAACCATGCCCGGATTCACCCATACGCAAAAGGCACAGCCGATTACATTGGCGCATCATTTGGGCGCATATGTGGAAATGGCTCTGCGGGACGTGAGCCGCATCGATGATTTGATTGCTCGGGCGAACACCTGTCCGTTGGGTGCGGCGGCGCTGGCGGGCACGAGCTATCCGCTTGATCGTGAATGCACGGCGCAGCTTCTCGGCTTTGAATCGCCCACGGAAAACAGCATGGACAGCGTTTCCGACCGTGATCACATTCTGGAGCTGCTTTTCACCATGAGCGTTATCTCCATGCACCTTTCCCGCCTGTGCGAAGAAATCGTGATGTGGACGAGCGACGAATATCAGTTTATGGTAATGGCCGATTGCTGGAGCACCGGCAGCAGCATCATGCCCCAGAAGAAGAATTCGGATGCGGCGGAGTTGATTCGAGGCAAAACCGGACGTGTCTACGGCGCATTGATGAGCGTTCTCACCATGATGAAGAGTTTGCCGCTGGCATTCAATTCGGATATGCAGGAAGACAAGGAAGTTTTCTTCGATGCCATCGACACCGTGAAAGGCTGTCTGAGCGCCGCCTGCGGTATGCTTGAAACCGCAACGTTCCGTCCGGACAGAATGCGCAAGAGTGCGGCAGGCGGATTCATCAACGCCACGGATGTCGCCGATTATCTGGTGAAAAAGGGAATGCCCTTCCGTGATGCCCACGGCGTAGCGGGTCGGCTGGTTCTGAAATGCCTGGAAAAGGGATGCGATTTGGAAGCACTGTCTTTGGAGGAATACCGCGCGGAATCCGAATTGTTTGCGCAGGATATTTACGAAGTTATCTCCATTGAAGCGTGCGTGAATGCCCGCACAACGCAGGGCGGTCCCTCCCCCACGAGCATGAAGAAATCTCTTGAAAAGTATCATGCATGGCTGAAAGCCAATCAGCAGTGAATATTTGCGCCGAGCGATTCAATCGTTCGGCGCATTAAGGCAACACCGCACAATTCAGCGGCGACGCTGAATGTGCCTTTTGCGGTATCCGGAAGCTGCAAAAATCTCGATTTACCTCCAC
>CAVHAH010000083.1:0-8814 GCA_963633785.1 bacterium | reverse complement strand
TTTACGGGTTTATCGGCCACAACGGCGCCGGCAAAACCACAACGCTGAAATCCGTTGCGGGCATACTGCATTTCGATTCCGGCGAAATCGAAATCGACGGCGTATCGATTCGGAAGAATCCGCTGCTTTGCAAGCAGAATCTCGCCTATATTCCCGACAATCCGGATTTGTATGAATTCATGACGGGCATTCAATTTCTGAATTTCGTTGCGGACGTATTCAAAGTAAGTTCGCAAGAGCGTTCGGAACGCATTCGCAAATACGCCGATTTGTTTGAATTAACGCCGAATCTCGGCGAACCGATTGCATCGTATTCTCACGGCATGAAGCAGAAACTCGCCATTATCTCCGCATGGATTCACGCTCCGAAGCTGATTCTGATGGATGAACCGTTTGTCGGTCTGGATCCGAAGGCGGCGCATACTCTGAAGGGCATGATGCGTGAAATGTGCGATAACGGCGGCGCTATATTCTTTTCGACGCACGTTTTGGAAGTCGCCGAAAAGCTGTGCGACAAGATTGCCATTATCAAACAGGGCAAGTTGATTCGTTCGGGAACCCTGGAAGAAGTGCGCGGCGATGACAGTCTGGAAGATGTTTTCCTCGAATTGGAGGGAGCAGAATGCTAAAAGCGCTGGTTCGAAAGCAGATGATGGAAATCTATCGAATGTACTTTTTCGACAACAAAAAGAAAAAGGCGCGTGCGAAGGGCAAAATCATCGCTTCATTTGTTCTGTTCGGATTGCTGATTTTCGGCATTTTGGGCGGATTGTCCACCGCTCTTTCAATCGCCATCTGCGTTCCGTTCAGCGCCATCGGTCTGAATTGGCTGTTTTTCACGGTTTTGGGAACTATTTCCATACTCTTGGGCGTATTCGGCGGCGTGTTCAACACTTATTCGGGGCTGTATCTTTCCAAAGACAACGATTTTCTGCTTTCCATGCCGATACCCGTGCGAACCATTATAGCTTCCCGTCTGATCAGCGTTTATTTAATCGGTCTGATGTATTCCGGGTTGATAAGTATTCCCGCAGTGATTGTGAATCTGTGTGTCAACGGTTTTTCCGTATCCGCTCTGATTCGCGGGGCGCTGTTTGTGTTCTCGATTTCGCTGTTCGTGCTGATTCTTTCGTGCATACTCGGCTGGGTTGTGGCGAAAATCAGCCTGAAGCTCAAACGCAAGGGCGTTTTGGCTGCGTTTTTCTCGCTGATTTTCTTTGCGCTGTATTATTCCTTCTTTCTGAATTTCGAAACCATTCTGAACAGCTTTATCGTCAACGCCGTAATTTACGGCGCATCGGTTCAAAATCGCCTCCACGTTCTGTATTTGCTGGGCAATATCCCGCTGAAATGGAACATAGCGCTCATCGCCTGTGCGGTTACGCTTGTGCTGTTCTTTACGGTTGCGGTTATTTTGGAAAAGAGCTTTCTGGGCATTGCAACGAACACGGGAAACGTTCGGAAAACGGCATACATTGAGAAACGCATTCGGGTGCGCTCTGTTCAGATGGCTATGCTGCGCAAGGAATTCAAGCGATTGTTCTGTGATGCAACTTATATGCTGAATTCCGCAATCGGAACGTTGTTCCTTCCGACGGCCGCAATCGCATTGCTTTTGAAAGCGGATGCAATTTCCGAATCCATCGGTTCGATTCTTGATGAAGCACCTGAATTCCTTCCGATTTTGCTTTGTGCGGTTGTTTGCCTGCTCGCCTGCATGAATTATACCGCCACACCGAGCGTGTCTCTTGAGGGAAAGAACCTGTGGATTGCACGTTCGCTGCCCATTCCGACATGGGAGATTCTTCGAGCAAAATTGTGCGTACAGCTGCTGCTCACGCTTCCCGGCGTGCTCCTTCTCGGACTCTGCATGGCGTTCGTTTTCACAGAGAATGTTGAAAGCGGACTGGCCGTGGTTCTGTTTCCGTTGATATTCAGCTTTCTGAATGCCGAAATCGATTTGTTCTTGGGCATTAAAGGCGCCAATTTGGAATGGACAAACGAAACGGTGCCGATTAAACAATCCTTCAGCGTATTTCTCGCTTTGTTCGGAAGCTGGATGATTGTGATTGCCTTCGGCGGATTGTGGTTCCTGATTGGGAAAAACATGCGCGCAACGACCTATATCAGCATCATGGCGCTGATTGCACTGTTCGCTTCCGTTCTGCTGCATCGATGGCTTCGAAAAAACGGAACGGCACTCTTTGAAAAACTGAATGCATAAGTGAATGCCCCTCCGCTATAATTGCGCAGGGGCATTCTTTTAACAAATGCGTTGGCACGGTGAATTATGTGTTGCCTTTACTCTTTTCCGATCAGTTCGGCGGCATAGGACAGCATTTCCCGAGGACCGCCGCCCTGTGCAAAGTCGGGTCTTCCCCCGCCCTTTCCCCCATACGGTTTGGCGGCGTTTCGCAGCAACGCTCCCATATCGCAATTCACATCCGCAGAACGCGCGAACACATACACCGCACAATCGCCGTTCATTGCGCCGAGCAGAGCGATGATTCCGTTCTCTTTGGTCAATGCCGAAGCGCAGGATTTCAAAAGTGCGGCGTCTCCGTTCACGAATTGCGCAATCAGCTTTCCTCCGCAAACCGACGGTGCCGAATTCAGCGTTTCCTTCAACGACCGCATCAAAGATTCTTCACGCAGCTTCGCCAGTGCGCTTTCCGTTTCATGAAGTTTGGCGAACAGCGCCTGAACGCCGGATGTGAGGTTTTCAATGCGCGTGGAGAACAATTCCGCCGCCGCATGGGCTTCGTTGTAGCAGGCTCTGTAATCACGAATCGCACGTCCTCCGGCGATGAATCCAAGCCGCATTTTCCCGCGCGCCGATGCAACGGAAACGATTTTCACAACGCCCAACTGACCTGCGCTCGAAGGATGTGTGCCTCCGCACGCCACCATTTCTTCTTCGCCGATGGCAACAATTCGAATGTGTTCCGTGACCGTCGGTTTTTTGCGCAGGGGAAGCGTTTCCAATTCCTCATCGGACGGGAACCAGCAGCGAATCGGCACATCCTGCTGAATCAAATCATTCACATGATTTTCAACCCGCTCGATTTCCGTTTCCGTCAGATGCGTCCGTCCCTCGGGCATGGCGATATCGATGGTCGAAACTTCGTCGCTTTCATGCAGTCCGATTGTCACGCCGCCGAACATATGCCAAATGGTTCCGGCAATCATGTGATCCGCGGCGTGCTGCTGCATATGATCGAAGCGCCGTTCCCAATCGATTTTGCAATGCACCTTTGTTCCGACCTCCAGGGGGCGATCTACCAAATGCATTACATCTCCGTCAACAACCTGCACATCGCATACGTTCGCCGAATCGATTTTTCCCGTATCAAACGGCTGTCCGCCGGATGTCGGATAGAATGCGCTCCGATCAAGGCGAACATCGTATTTGTCTCCCATTGCAACGCAAGAACTGACCGTTGCGTCGAATTCTTTCAGATAGGAATCATCATAATAAAGTCTTTCGGTCATGGCCAATCACGCTCCTGCATTCATTATAGCGAATTCATGTAAACAGGGCAATCACAGTGCCGAATCCCGCAAAAGAAAAGCATTCATACAAGCCTTCAAGCCCTGTATGAATGCATGGTATTGAGAATAAATCAGGATTTAACCGCGCCGTTGGTCAAGCCGCTGATAATCTGATTCTGCGCCAGCAGATAAAAAATCACAATGGGCAGTGAGCCGAGCAGGAACGCCGCAAATGCCAGCGTGTAGTTGGTTGAATACTTGTTTTTGAAATTGTACTCAAACAGCGGCAATGTCCACATATCCTGACTGGCGTTGAGCATCAGCAACGGAAGCTGGAAGTCGTTCCAAATCCACAGCGCATCCATAATCATCACGGCGGACACGATGGGCTTCATCATGGGATAGATGATTGTGAAGAACGTGCGCCCCACGCCCGCACCGTCGATAAAAGCGGCTTCATCCAAATCCTTGGGAATGGTGTTGACATAGCTGACCGTCAAAAGACATCCTTCGGACAGGGCGAATACCCAATACAGCAAAATCAGGCCGTAGCTGTTCATCGCATTGATATAGCTCATCAGCTTAATCTGCGGCACCATGATTACCGTAAACGGCACGAACGCACCGGAGATGAACAGAATATAAATCAGCCGATAATACTTTTTCTTAAAATTTCGGGCGATGGCATAAGAGACCAGCGGCACAAAAATGCCGATGCCCAGCAGCGAAAACACCGTGATAAACAGCGAATTGAATACAAAATTGCCGAAATACGCCTTGTGAATAACCTCATCGAAATTGCCCAGATACAGGCTTGAAGGCAGTCCGAAGAAATTCGCAGACATCTCGTCCGGAGTTTTCAGCGCCGTGACCACCGTGATATACATGGGAAACAGAATCAGCACCACGCCGATGGCCAGAAACAAATAGGTTAACGCGTATCGAATTCCTTTATTTTTTTCCATATTCAATCACGCTCCTGAACCAATTTAATCTGCACCAACGCAACCAGCATGATAACGATAAAAATCATGATGGATTCCGCCGAAGAATAGGCGAATTTCATATCCGTGAAGGCATGTTTGTAAATCGAAACGGCAATCGTGGTCGTCGCATTGGCGGGACCGCCGTTGGTGGTGGCCTTCACATAGTCGAACACCATCAAACCCGAACGAATGCTCATCAACGCCGCAACGCCGATGGTGGGTTTAACCAGCGGCACGGTGACATTCCAGAACATTTGACTCCGATTGGCTCCGTCGATGGTGGCCGCTTCGTACAAATCGGCGGAAATCGACTGCATTCCCGCAAGAATCAGCACCGTGGGGATGGCCGTTTCTTTCCAAACCTGAATAAACATGATAGCCCACATCGCCAGTTTTTGATTGGAAAGCGGGTTTTTGGACAGAAGCTCTATATTGAGCGCCTTGCCGATCATAGGCACCACATGGTAATAAATCTGATTGAAAATCAGACCGATCGTGATAGAAGACATTACCGCGGGAAAGAAATAGGTGACTCGCCAGAAATTCTGCAGTTTCAATTTCTGATTGAGCAAAACCGCCAGCAAGGTAGCCAACGCCGTTACAATAACGGTCATCACAATCGTATACCAGAAGGTTCGCCCCACCGACGCCATCGTCAGTTTATCCCGAAAAGCGTTAAAATAGTTTTGCAGTCCGATAAACTGATAGGTCGGGCTGATGCCGTTCCAGTCCGTCAGCGAATAGAAAATTCCGCTGAGCACGGGATAGGCGATAAAAATCAAATAAAGCAAAACGGCCGGCACCGTGAAAAAGAAATAAGTCGACCGCTTCATGCGTTTTACGAGATTCATGGTTTTCTCCCCTTTAAGGATTCTCTGCAAAAGTAAAGCGCCGGAAGGAAGCCCCTCCGGTGCTTTATCCCATTTCGTTATTGTGCAACAAACAGGCTCTGCAGCGTATCAAGGAAGGCGGGGACATCACCATCGAGCAGCAACTGCTGGCAAGCACTGCCCACGTTATCCGAAACGCCGGTCACCCACATCTGATCGGGCCACAGACCGATATTGTCGGCGCTGTCGAAGCAGCTCAGAATCGGCTTGGTTTCTTCAACGGCGGAAACAACGCCCTTGATGTAAGAAGCGGAACCGTCCAGGTCGGCATAGTACTGCGCATTGTCTTCACGAGCCATGAACTGCAGGAACTTCAATGCAGCTTCGGGATTCTCGCAGGTCGAGCTGATGCACAGGCCCAGGTCGTTCTGATAGCCGATGTGCATATTGTTGCCGCTCTTGGCGGGCAGCGGGAAGGAAGAGAACTCGAGATCGGGATTCAGCGCCTTCACGGAAGGTACAATCCAAATACCCTGAATAATCATAGCCGCTTCGCCGTTGGCAAATGCATCCAGTGCCTGATCGTAGTTGGTGCCCATGGTGTCTTCCTGAGCATACTGATTCAGCTCCAGGAATTCATTGGCGGATTCTTCGAAGCCCGCATAATCGGTCACGGTTGCTTCGCCGTTATAGATGGCGCTGTTGACGGTTGCATAATCGTCTACGCAATTCAGCGCAACCATGGACCACACGGTGCTGGCCTGCCAGTCCATATTGTGCATCACGAAAGGAGTGATGCCGGCGGCCTTCAGGGTTTCACACACGCTGATCAGCTCTTCATAAGTGGTAGGAATTTCGATGCCGTTCTCTTCGAAAATCGCCTTGTTATAGAAAACGCCGGCAGCATTCATGGAGATGGGCAGAATATAGGATTTTCCTTCGTAAAGGGTTTCCGCAAGCATTCCCTCGTCAATGGTGGAGAAGATGTCCGCATCGGTCAGGTCAAGCAGCATGCCGTTCTTGGCCATTTCCTGATAACGGGGATCGGTTGCGTAGTAAGTCAGCATATCGGGCAGCTTGTTGGTTGCCGCACGGGTCTGCAGAACGGAGGTAGCATCGGGAACCTGCGTCTGTTCCACATCGATATCGGGGTTTTCGGCTTCGAATTTGTCGATCAGAGTATTCAAAATGTCGACAACTTCGGGCTTAATATTGAAGAATTCCAAATGGACTTTTTCACCGCTCTCTGCAAATGCGGAGCAGCATCCCAGCATCAGAATGGCGCAGAGCACCAAAGCCAATACCTTTTTCATGTATTTCATCCTCCTGATGATTGATTATTTGAACTCCCGAAGGAGGAAGTCCCTTACCTTTTGCGCAACCATCGCCTGCGCTTCGACCGTTTCATAGCAATGATGCACGTTCGGAATCAACTGAAGCTCCGCCTTGTCGCCCAGTTTATCCTTCAGGCGAATGCTGTGGTAAACGGGAGATTCGCCGTCCAAATCGCCGTGTACCAGCAACGTGGGCACATTCAAGCCGCAGGTGATGCGGTAACCGTCCAGGTCGCACAGCTCGTCCACCATCGCCTTGGAAACCGTGAATCCGCCCAAATCGATTCGCCCGGTTTTCAGAAAATCATGCAGCTGCGGCCCCGTAAGCAGTTGAATCAGTTCATGATAACAGGAAAACGCAGGGCTGAGCAACACCAAGCCCGCCGCATTCGCCTTTTGTGCCGCCATAACCGCCGCCAGCGCGCCCAGTGAATGACCGCCTACCAGAACCTTGTTCGGATCTACCTGCGGAAGCGTTCGGGCATACTCCATCACCGCAATCGTATCCAGCGCTTCGGTGGATGTGGTGGCCTCTAACGGCAAACCGTCGCTTTCGCCGCTGCCGATGCAATCATGTCGAAGGCAGACCACGCCGTTTTTCTCCAGTTCCTTCGCAATGGCCATCAGCGGTCGTTCATGTGCACAGCCCGTTAAGCCATGGCACAGCACCAGACAGGGGCAATGTTCTTTTTCCGGCAAATGTGCAATGCCTCGAAGCGTCTTTCCCCGAACATTCAAAGAAAAAGATGTCTGCATACCAACCACCTCTTGCGCCAATCATTTTGACCAAACGGAATTATATCATTCTATTCAAAGCAATGTCAACCATAGAGTGCTTTTTGAAAATGACAATTTAGGTTAAATAAAATGCTTCAACAAACAATTCCTTGATTTCAATCGTCAAAAATGGTATACTATACCCAAACCATAAAAAAGGAGTGTTGGACAACATGGCTCTTGTAACCTCTACTGAGATGTTTAAGAAGGCCTATACCGGCGGCTATGCCATCGGCGCTTTCAACGTAAACAATATGGAAATTATCCAGGGAATCACCGAAGCTGCTATCGAAAAGCGTGCTCCTCTGATTCTGCAGGTTTCCAAGGGTGCGCGCGCATATGCAAAGCACGCTTACCTGATGAAGCTGATTGAAGCAGCTATCGAAGATGCCGAGCAGACTGCAGGCTTCGATCTCCCGATTTGTGTGCACCTCGATCACGGCGATACTTTCGAGCTGTGCAAGAGCTGCATCGACGGCGGCTTCACCTCTGTTATGATCGACGGTTCCTCCAAGTCCTTCGCAGACAACATCGCGCTGACCCGTCAGGTTGTTGAGTACGCTCACGATCACGGCGTAGTGGTTGAAGGCGAGCTGGGCACCTTGGCCGGCGTTGAAGACGACGTTAAGGTTAAGGCTGAGGATTCTTCCTACACCCGTCCCGAAGAAGTTGAAGAGTTCGTTGCGAAGACCGGCGTTGACTCTCTGGCAATCGCAATCGGCACCTCTCACGGCGCATACAAGTTCACGGCTGCTCAGTGCACCCGCAACGAAAAGGGCATCCTCGTTCCGCCGCCGCTGCGCTTCGACATCCTTGACGAAGTTGCAAAGCGTCTGCCCGGATTCCCGATCGTTCTGCACGGCTCCTCTTCCGTTCCGCAGGAATTCGTGAAGATCATCAACGAAAACGGCGGCAAGATGCCCGATGCAGTCGGCATCCCCGAGGAGCAACTCCGTCAGGCCGCAAAGGGCGCAGTTTGCAAGATCAACATCGACTCTGACCTGCGTCTGGCCATGACTGCTTGCATCCGTCAGTACTTTGCTGAGCATCCGGATCACTTCGATCCCCGCCAGTACCTCAAGCCCGCTCGCGTGGCCATCAAGAACATGGTCTCTCACAAGCTGGTTGACGTTCTGGGCTGCGACGGCAAGGCATAATTTACCCGCATCCTTATGGAAGCTCTTCATTCGAAGAGCTTCTTTCTTTATTCTAATAAGATTGTTTCCTTGATGAAACGCTAAAAAAACGAAGCTGCCGCAACTTGTGCAACAGCTTCGTTTTTTTGAATAGCTGAATTAGCCGAGAATCTTGGTAACAACGCCGGAACCAACCGTGCGGCCGCCTTCACGAATAGCGAAACGCAGACCTTCTTCGCACGCGATGGGGGTGATCAGA
>CAVHAH010000082.1:6340-8837 GCA_963633785.1 bacterium | reverse complement strand
TCTGACGAAAAATCTGCTCAAACTTGCAGTTTTTCCTTTTAGAAACACACCCTAGGGCGTGTTTCTAAAATTCTCTAAACTACCACGGCTCGATTTTTGATTGAGCCGCGGCGATAGAAAAACAACACCGCACATTCGATTTTGCCGTTGAATGTGCGGTGCTGTTTTTGAATAACGGACTTTTAAAGTTGATTGTCTTTGCTGCGAACCAGTTTGAATACGATGGGGGAAAGCAGTGCTACGGCAATCAGGTTCGGAATAGACATCAGACCGTTGCACGTATCGGAAATCTCCCACAGCAGTCCCAAATCAAGCGTTGCTCCGAACATGGCGGAAAGAATGAAGAGAACCAGGAACACCTTTACAGCCTTGTGACCGAACAGGAATTCCACGAAGCGAGTGCCGTAAAGACCCCAGCTAAGCGTGGTGCTCAATGCGAAGCAGCACAATGCAATCGCCGCGGGAATGGTGACCCAGCCGCCGTAAGTTGCAACGAAGCCGCTGATGGTCAGGCTTGCACCTGCCGGATTGCCGTAAGACACGGTGGTTCCGCTTACCAGGATTACCAGTGCGGTGAGCGTGCAAATGATGATGGTATCGATGAATACTTCGAAGATGCCGAACAGACCCTGCTTCAGAGGATCGTCCGTATCGGCGCTCGCGTGTGCGATGGAAGCGGTACCGAGACCGGCTTCATTGGAGAAGATGCCGCGCGCAATGCCCTTTTTCATGGAAAGGAACATGCTGCCGATTGCACCGCCGGTTACCGCTCGCGGGCTGAATGCGCCTTTGAAAATAGAAGCGAATGCCTTGGGAACATTATTGAGATTCAAAAGGATAACGCCCACGGCCAACACGATATACAGCATCGCCATGAAAGGAACCATGCGCTCCGTTACACGAGCCAGACGCTTGATGCCGCCGATCAGCACGACTGCCACGAACAGCGCCAACACAATGCCGATAATCAGATTCACGATATTCAGGTTGAGGCTTGCGGTCAGCTGAAAACTCTGCAGTGCGGCATCCACGGAATCCACGATAGAGCCGATTTGCGTAGCGCTTCCCGTTCCGAATGTGGTCAGCGCACCGAAGGTTGCAAAAGCGTACGCAAGCCAGTGCCAGTGCTTCTTCAGGCCGTTTTTAATAAAATACATCGGACCGCCGACCCAATCGCCCTGTGAATTGCGCTCGCGATAGTGAACCGCCAGCGTTACTTCGCAGAATTTCGTGCACATGCCCAGCAGGGCGGAAATCCACATCCAGAATACCGCTCCGGGGCCGCCCAACGCAACAGCACCCGCAACGCCTGCGATATTGCCCGTTCCGACGGTTGCGGCGAGCGCCGTGCAAAGCGCCTGAAAGGGAGTAATCGAACCTTCGCCGGCCTTCTGATGGGAAAAGAGTCGGCCGATGGTTGCTTTCAGAGATGCACCGAATTTGCGCACCTGAATGCAATGCGTTCCGATGGTCAGATACAGACCGACGCCGAGAATCAGCGCCATTGCGGGAACGCCCCAAACGAAATCATTGACCTTTCCGTTGACAGAGGAAATCGTCTGATAAATCGCGGGCTTTGAAGCTTCGACGGTTGCCGCAGTCTCCTGAACGGCCGCAGGCGCACTTTCCGCCAATGCGAATCCGCCGAGAGTCAGCAGGAGAATCATGAGAATCGAAAACAACCGTTTATGCATATAAAGAACTCCCTTCACTTTTAGTATCTTTATGAATGAATAATGAATATAGTTTAATCCGAAACACCCGCCGTGTCAAGTAAAATAATTCCGAAAATGAATTTTTCACATAGCGAGACTTGCAAATTTACCTGTAAACGTTTTGGTTGCGTTTTGCGGTGAAAAGTGATATGATAATGATAGGAAGGTGGATGAAAAGAGAGGTTTGGAGTATGCCGCTGTTTGATACGGATGTACAGGAATTGAAATATAAAGTGCTTCGCCATGTTGCGGAGCTTGCATTGAAAGATGAATTGAAACCGGAAAAACTTCTCACGGTTGCGGAAGAAATCATTCCGGAAGGAAAGCCGACGATGCGCTGCTGTATTTATAAGGAACGCGCAATCATCAATCAGCGCATAAAGCTGGCGCTGGGCGGAGACAGCGAAAACAAAAACGTGGTGGAAGTGCTGCCGATTGCGTGCGATGAATGCCCGGTGGAAGGCATTATGGTAACGCCCGCCTGCCGAGGCTGCATTGCGCACCGCTGTCAGAATGCCTGCCCGAAAAATGCAATCACAATCGTGAATCATCGGGCAACGATTGACAAAACCAAATGCGTCGAGTGCGGCCGCTGTGTGGAAGCGTGTTCGTATTCGGCCATCATTAAGCAGACGCGTCCGTGTATTCGTGCATGCAAGCCCAAGGCTATTCAAATCAATTACGAAACCGGAAAAGCACGCATCGATGATGAAAAATGCATTTCCTGCGGTGCGTGTGTGTATCAGTGCCCGTTCGGTGCGATTTCCGATAAATCGTATATC